>NZ_JAAGRY010000037.1 GCF_015707995.1 Microbacterium paulum | reverse complement strand
TGCGCGTGACCAGGGCGCGGCACAGGCATCCGGCACGCCGCGCACCGCGGGGCGTCGCGCCTCGCACGGCGGCGGCACCGGCGGCAAGCTCATGGTCGGCTCGGTCGTGCGTCAGAACGGCGCCGGCCAGCGCCGCGGCCGCTGACCCTCAGCTCTCACTCGCACCGCCCCCGCGCTTCGCGCGCAGGGGCGGTGTGGCGTTTCGCGTCAGCGGGGTGTGAATTCCCGCTCGTCTTCGCGCGCGGCTCCCGGCGGTGCCAGCCGGTGCGCGCCGGTTCCCGCGCCGCGCGCATCTGAACGCCGGAGCCTGCGTACGGTATTCAGTCTCTGCGCGCGGTGGTCGCGCGGGTTCTCGCGTGATGTCGGGCTTCGCACGGCTCGCCGCGGCCGTACGGACTGAATACCGCACGCGCCGCGCCGCGCGACTCGTGCCGACGAGCGCAGCGCCTGCCCCGCCCCGCGGCTCAGCGCCCGCGGATGAGGTCGGCCGCGCGCTCTCCGATGATGATCGCGGGCGCGTTGGTGTGCCCGCGGATGACCGTCGGCATGACCGAGGCATCGGCCACGCGCAGCCCGCGCACGCCGCGCACCCGCAGTTGCGGGTCGACGACCGAGGCGTCGTCGAGGCCCATGCGGGCCGTGCCGACCGGGTGGTAGAGCGTGTGCGAGTAGCGGCGCATGGATGCCTCGGCGCGCTCCTCGGCGGTCATCGACTCGCCGCCGGCCGGTTGCACCCACCCCCCGGTCGTCACGGCGCCGAGCGCGCGCGTGGCGATCAGCCGCTCGCATTCGGCGAGCCCGGCGAGCACCGTGCGCGCGTCGATGCCCTCGGGGTCGCTGAGGTAGCCCGGGTCGATGACGGCGGCGTCGGCCGGGTCGGCCGACGCGAGCCGGATCGTGCCGCGGCTGCGCGGGCGCAGCAGGATAGCCCCGACCGTGATGCCCTCGGCCGGCAGCGGCACGAGCCCTTCGCCGACGTACGGCGCCGCGGCGAAGATGATCTCGATGTCGGGCAGGTCTGCGGGCGCCCCGGTCTCGTCGGCGACCTCGGTGCGCACGAATCCGTACGCCTCGGCGACGTTCGAGGTGAGCATGCCGCGCCGCCGGGTGAGGTAGGCGCCCAGCTGCGCGGGCATCTCGGCGCCGTAGAGCGTGCCGCCCTTCGCTGCGGGAGCGAGGCCCGACACGAGATGGTCTTGCAGGTTCTCGCCGACGTCGGGGGCGTCGACGAGGACGTCGATGCCGTGGGATGCCAGGTGCTCGGCCGGTCCGATGCCGCTGAGCATCAGCAGGTGGGGCGTGTTGATCGCGCCGCCGCTGAGGATCACCTCGCGCCGCGCGCGGGCATGCCGGGTGATGCCGGCGATGTCGACGTAGACGCCGGTCGCGCGGGGGCCTTCTTCGCCGCCTGCTCCGCCCGTGCTCTCGTCGAATGTCACGCGTCGAACCTGTGCGCCGGTCACGACGCGCAGGTTCTTGCGGCGCCGCGCCGGGCGCAGGTAGGCGTCGGCGGTCGAGGCGCGCGCACCGCGGTGCTGCGAGACCATCGTCTGCGAGAACCCCTGGCCCGTCGGCAGGTTCGCTTCGGTCACCGGGTGGCCGAGTTCGCGCGCCGCGTCGAGGAACGCCGCCGTGTGCGGGCGCGGGTCGCGCTGGCGCTCGACCGACTGCGGGCCGCCGCGGCCGAGCGAGGGGTCTTTGGCGTCTTCGGTGTTCTCGGCACGCAAGAAATACGGCGCGAGCGCGGCCCACGACCAGTTGTCGCCCGCCGCGGTCGCCCACTCGTCGTAGTCGGCGGCGAACCCGCGCACCCACATCATCGCGTTTAGCGACGACGACCCGCCGAGCGTCTTGCCGCGCGGCCAGTACACGGTGCGGCCTTCCAACGAGGGCTGCGGCACCGTGTCGTAGTTCCAGTCGTACTTGCCGCGGAAGAGCTTCGAGAACGCGGCCGGCACGTGCAGTTCCATGGCCTTGTCGACCGGCCCAGCCTCGAGCAGCAGCACCGAGACCGAGGGGTCTTCGCTCAGTCGCGCGGCGAGGGCCGCGCCGGCAGACCCCGCCCCCACGACGATGTAGTCGGCGTCGAGGTCGGCCGTGCGACGGATGCCGAAGCCCGCGCCGCGGCGCCCCGCGCCAGCCGCACCGCCCGCGCCCTGCGCCGCGCTCACGCGCCGAACGCTTTCACGAGAACGACCGACATCTTCGCCCAGTCTCCGTCGATGCGGAACCGGGTGAACCCTTCGCACACCGCCGCTCCGGTGCGCGAGGTGACGAACCAGGGCGGTTTCGGCAGCACCGACAGCCCGTAACCGCGCACTGCCGAGGTCGCCGATCGGGGGAACGGCCGGAACGGCCCGCGCACGACGGTGCGCTCGACCCGGTCGAGCAGGAACGCGTTGTGCACGATGCCGATGCCGCTCGGGGCGTCGTCGACCGTGCCGCCCGGGTAGGCGCCCCAGGTCGCCGTGGGGGTGAGGAACCCGAACGCGGTCCAGGCGTTCACCGCGACCGTGCCGTAGTGCAGGTCTGCGATGGCCCGCTCGAAGCCCGCGCCGAGCGCGGTCTGGGTCGCGGGGTCGATCAGCACGTTCGCGCCGAGCGTGCCGGTGAGTCGATCGTTGGCATGCGCGACGGCCGCGTCGAGAAACTCCTGTCCGGTGCCGGCGAGGGTCACGACGCCCAGCACGGGCGAGAAGTACTCGGTCGTCTCGAGCGACTCGGCGTCTGCGGGCGAGGCGAGAATGAGCGTGCGGCTGCCGTCGCCGCAGCGCGCGGCGTCGGGGTAGGCGTCGCGCGCGGCATCCATCTTCTTGTCGCTGTTCGGGTACCAGACCGGGCGCTCGGGCGCGCGGTCGTACGCCGCGCGCAGCTCGCGCAGAAAGTCGGTGCGCTGCGGCCAGTCGCCGCTGAGGAGCACGACCTGACCGGCGATGCAGTTGTGTCCGCTGTTGTGCAACCGCATCGTCACGACGTGCTCGGCCTGGTAGCGCAGGTCGGCCGCCGACCACTGCCCCGGCACGATGATGATCGGCGAGACGCCGCCGAGCTCAGCCGAGATCGGCACGCTGAGACTCGGCACGATGGCGCGGAAGGTCGCTTCAGACCCCGTGATGTGCACGTGCGAGATCGCCGGATGCTGCGTGAGATACGCGCCCACGTCGCCGCCGCCGGTCACGATGCGCAGGAACCCGGGCTCGATGAGCGGGGCGAGGGCGCGCTCGAAGACCGGCACGAGCGCGTCTTGCGTGGGGTTGACCTTGAGAATCGCCACCCGGTTGAACGCCATCAGCTCGTAGAGCACGTCGAGGTAGGGGATCGAGGTGATGTTGCCGGCCCCGAGCACGAGGCCTACGCCGCCGGAGTCTGACGGATGCCGCTGCCCAAGCCCGGCCGCACGGCGGGCCGCATCGGCGGTGACGCCCGGTTCGAGCCACACCTCGGTCGAGTAGCCCGACAGCAGCAGGCGGTCGGTCGCCGTCAGGGGAGACGTGTGCACGACGGTGCGGCCGCCCGGGGCGGTGCCCGTCTTCACGCCGGTGATCGGCGAACGCCCGGCGTCGAGGGCGCCGAGGGTGTCGGCGTAGGCATCGACCGCGACGAGAGCCGCATACGGCCCCGACAGCCACTCCTCGCCGCGCAGCGGATACCCCGGCGTCAGCCCCTTCGACGCGGATGCCACGTCGGCCCACTCCTCGGCGACGGCGGCGGTCGTCGCGTGCACGCGGCGGAGCAGGGCGCGGCGCTGGCCGAGGGTGAGCAGACTCCAGGCGCGTGCGCCGGTGCCGAGGTCGGCGATCGCGGCGTCGAGCGCGGCGCGCTCGTGCTCGGGCGGCTCGGGCACCGCCGCCGGCTTGTTCTTCGCGTGGGCGCGAGCGGGGTCGACGGCAGTGGTCACGGCACTCTCCTTCGGGTAACGGCCGCGCTCAGTCTACGACCGTGCTGACACGCAGTCCCAAGGATTTCGCCACGCGGTGCCGAGCGGGCGGCGCCGGCGTCAGATCAGCGAGAGCTCGCGCAGCTTCGCCTCGACGTCGGCGTTCGACGGCTCGACGTGGTGCGAGGCATCCGGGTACACGACGACGGGGATGTTCGTGCGGCCCGAGATCTCGCGGGCGACGTCGGCGGCAGCCGGGTCGGCCTCGAGGTCGACGTAGGTGTAGTCGATGCCGAGCCCGTCGAGCTGCGCCTTCGTGCGGCGGCAGTCGCGGCACCAGTCGGCGCCGAACATCGTGATGGTCTGGTCGGAGGAAGAGGTCATGATTCCAGGGTACGACTGCGGGATTCGCGCACGGCCGGTGTCGCGGCATTCGCCGAGACCCGCTTCGGGGCGTAGACCCACAGGGCGTGGTAGACGAAGCGCACGACGAAGGCGGCGGCGAGGGTGATCGCCGCGGCGAGCACGCTCGGAATGTGCGCCTGCACGAGCAGCGGCAGCACCGAGATGCGCACGACCGCTTCGACGTTGTTGAACGCGAACGACTTGATGAAGCGCATCCACATCGAGCCCGAATCGGCGCGCATGTCGCGGAAGACGAGGTATTCGAGCAGCAGGAAGTTGCCGATGATCGTCACTTCGCTCGCGATGATCGCGGCGGGGATGTACCCCATGCCGAGGCGGATGAGGCCCCACATGATGACGAGGTTCGCGATCGCGCCGACGCCGCCGACGAGGGCGAACGCCGACATACGGCCGAAGCGCAGCATGGTGAGCTGCGTGAGAAAGCGGATGCCTTGGGTGAAGGTCGCCTTCGATTCGCCGGCGTACCGGGTCGCGAACGCGAACGGCACCTCGCCGATGCGCAGCTGGCGGCGCGCGAGGATCTCGAGCAAGATCTTGAAGCCGCGCGGGCGCAGCGAGTCGAGGTCGATCGCGTCGCGGTCGACGAGGAAGAACCCGGTCATCGGGTCGGTGCAGCCGTGCAGCTTGCGCGGGAACATCGACTTGGTGAGGACCGTCGAGGCCCGCGAAACCGCGGTGCGGGTGGCGTTCGCGAGGCCGCCCGCGGTGCCGCCGGCGACGTAGCGCGAGGCCACGACGATGTCGACGTCGCCGACCGCCGCGCGGTCGAGCATGCGGGGGATGTCCTCGGGCGGGTGCTGCAGATCGCCGTCCATCACGAGGCACCAGCGCGAGTCGGCGGCCCGGAAGCCTTCGAGCACGGCGCCGCCGAGGCCCGCGACGGGCTCGTCGCGGTGGATCAGGCGCACCGGGAAGTCGACGCCAGCGGCGACGACGCGGATGATGTCGGGGGTGTCGTCGGTCGAATCGTCGACGAACACCACCTCGAACTCTCGTCCCTCGAGGGAGGAGCCGAGTCGGCGGAGGAGCTCCGCGACATTCGGTCCTTCGTTGAAGGTCGGAACGATGACGGTCAAGTCCATGGTGCGCTCGCGAATCGACGGCGGAAAAGGTCGTCTCAGCGTATCGGCACGCGGTATGGCGCGACCTGTGTGTGATCTGTCAGTTCGTTATGCGCCGGTGCGGGGTCAGCCGATGAGCTTCTTCACATCGGGCACGCCCATGCCGTAGTTGATGCGGATGCACGGCAGGGTGAGCTTGTCGCTGCCGACAGTGACGTAGCCCTGCTCGATCGTGCGCGCCATCTCGAACCCGGCCTGCGTCAGCCCCTGGTGGGCGGCGTCGTTGTTGTGGCCGAAGGGGTAGGCCATGATCTCGTGCGAGTCGGGCGCGCCGACGCCGGCGCCCTGCAGGGCCTTCGCCGAGGCATCCATGTCGGCGGCCACCTGCGCGGCCGGCAGGTTCACCATGAGGCCTTTGCCGTTCTCGCCCGCATGGTGCATGTCGTTGGTGTGCGAGCGCTGCAGCACGAATCGGTTCTGCTGCGGCACGCCGCCGCCCGTGATGACGAACGACGTCGCCATCAGCTGCAGCTGCTCGTTGATCGGCGAGGCCATCGTGAGCCACGTGGGATCGGCGTCGTCGTCGGTGACGATCACGGAGTGGTCGGGCAGGTAGAGGGCGCCGTCGATGAAGGCGCTCAGCTCGTCCCACGTGGGCAGGTAGAACGCCGAGTCCTTGATGTACTGCATCGTGGCGCGGTAGTCCTCGATGTAGGAGTAGTTGCCGCGCAGCCACCCGTCTTCGCCGCCGGGCTTGGCGGTGAACTGGTGGTACATCATGATCGGCACGCGCGCGCCCACGGCGGTGACCGCGCCCGGCGTCGTCCAGGCGCCGTAGAGGGTGAGCTGGTGCGTCGGGCAGGCGACCAGATGCGAGCCGTTGACGCGCACGGCGGGGTTCGCCGCGCCCGTCGTGGGATCGGCGGATGCCGCCGCGGCAGCGGCCGGGTCGGCGTACCATCCCGCGAAGGCGCGCCCGGCGGCGCGCGGGATCGGCAGACGGTCGAACAGGTGGTCCTGCACCTGCAGCTGCGGGTCGATCGTCGCGCCCTCGAGCTGGAACGACACCGCGCACGCTCCCGCCACCGACGTGTTGGCGGCGAGCAGCTGCTCGGCGGGAGTGAGCGGCGTGGGCGTCGGGGTGGGTGTGGGCGTCGCCGTCTGCGAGGGGGCCGGGCCGTCGGCATCGGTCGATCCGGTCGCGCACGCGGCGAGAGCGCCGGCGCTCAGGAGGAGCGCCGTCACGGCGCCGATCACGCGCGTCGCGCGCACGCGCCGACGCAGAGGGATGCCGCGCACCCGTGTCCCCCGTTCTGACGCACCCGACCCCGTGCGGGGGCGCCGGTCACAGCGTAGTGGGACGAGGTGTCGAAAACCTCGAATCAGAACCTGATGATCTGCCGAATGGCGCGGCCGTCGGCGAGGGTGTCCATCGCCGCGTTGATGTCGTCGAGCTCGATCGTGTCGCTGATGAGCTCTTCGACGGGCAGGCGTCCGTCGCGCCACAGCTGCGCGTACCGCGGAATGTCGCGGGCGGGCACCGCCGAGCCGAGGTACGAACCGATCACCGTGCGCGCTTCGGCCGTGATCGTGAGCGGCGAGATCTCGCTCCGCGCGGCGGGAGCAGGCAGGCCCACCGTCACGGTGCGGCCGCCCGGCGCGGTGAGCGCGAACGCGGTCTCGAAGGCGCGCGGGTGCCCCGCGGCCTCGACGACGAGAGGGGCGCGGATGCCGGCATCCACCGCCTGTTCGGGCGTGTAGACCGCGTCGGCGCCGAGCTCGCGCGCCCGGTCGAGCTTGGCGGGCACCGCGTCGACGCCGATCACCCGGCCGTGGCCGAGTGAGACGGCGGTGAGGAGGGCCGCCATGCCGACGCCGCCGAGGCCGACCACGATCGTGTCTTCGCCGGGGGCGAGGGCGCCCGCGTTCATCACGGCGCCTCCGCCGGTGAGCACGGCGCAGCCGAGCACCGCGGCGACCTCGGGCGGCACGTCGTGCCCCAGGACGACGGCCGAGCGGTGGTCGACGACGGCGTGCGTGGCGAAGCCCGAGACGCCGAGGTGGTGGCGCACGTCTTCCTCGGCCGTCGGGGCGGGTGCTTCGGGTGTGCCGGGCGTGGCGGGTGCGTCGGTTGCGTCGGGCGCCGCGCGGTGCAGACGGATGCCTCCGCCGAGCAGCACGCCCTCGTTGTTCGCCGCGGTGCCCGGAATGCACGGCAGGCGCCCGTCGGTGGCGCAGTTCGCGCACTGCCCGCAACGAGGCAGGAAGGCGAGCACGACGCGATCGCCCACCGAGAAGCCGGCGGCCGAGGCATCCACCCCGGCCTGTTCGACGATGCCGGCAGCCTCGTGCCCGAGCAGCATCGGCGTCGGCCGCACGCGGTTGCCGTCGACGACCGACAGGTCGGAGTGGCACAGGCCCGCGGCCTCGATGCGCACGAGCAGTTCGGTGGGCCCCGGCTCGTCGAGCTCGAGATCGCTGATCGTGATCGGGCGACTGTCGGCGAACGGGCGCGCGCGCCCGACCTCTTCGAGCACAGCTCCGCGAATGCGCATGGGCCACTCCTTCGTGGGGGATCCGTCCGCCGCGATGCGGCGGGCGGGTTCCACGATACGGGGCGTCCGGGGCGGACCCCTGCCTCAGCGGCCGCGAACGGTTGGTTCACGCCGTCGGTGACGGTTGAGGGTCTGCGGTGGTGGAAGGGGTCGCCGAGACGGATGCCTACGGGCGCAGGATCAGGACATCTCCGGGCTGGATCTCGTTCGGCGGAGCGAACTTGCCGTTGTAGGCGAGGAGGGTGATGTAGTCGATGCACAGGCGATCGCCGATGCCGTAGCCCGTGTCGCCGGAGGCGACCGTGTACGTGGCGATCTGACCGTCGTCGTCGAGGCCGACGGTGCCGGTGGCGAAGCTTCTCGATCCGAGGTCGGTGATCGTTCCTCTGAGCCTCGCGCTCGGATCGTGGTCACCGTACGGATGAATTGCCGCCCACGTCGAGCATCCGCCGGAGCCCTGTGCGGGAATGACCAGACCGTCACCCACCGACTGGTACTCGCCGTCCCCCGGATCGGCCGTCGCCGTGGCAGCGCTCGTCGGCAGAGGGGTATCGGTAGGCGCCGGCGCGTGCGTCGACGTGGTCGCCGCGCTCGGGCGTTCCGCCACGTCGGAACCGGTGACCCACGAGGCGATGACGGGGGCGCTCAGCGAGAGAAGCCCGACGACGACCAGACCGGCGACTCCCGCCAGCACCGTCTCGCCTCTGTTCATGAGCGGGACAGTACCAGGTCGGATCGGTGGGGGTTGGGGTGGGTGATCAGCTCAGCGTGCTCGAACCTCGCAGAGGATGGCGCCGACGTCGCGGTGGCCGCGCTCGGTTCGCCGATGCGTCTCGATGACGTCGAACCCCGCATTCTCGAGCACTGCGCTCAGCCCACCCGCGGGCCAGCGGTAGGCGCGGACGACGGCGTGGTCGAACGGCTCGACCTCGGCGCCGTCGAAGTATCCGAGAAGGAGAGTGCCGCCCGGGCGGAGGACTCGCGCGAACTCGAGGAGCGGGATCATGATCCGCGGTGGCTCGTGATGAATCGTCGAGAACCACGAGAGGATGCCGCCGAGCGAGCCGTCGGGTTCGTCGATCTCGTCGATGCTGCCAAGGGCGGACGGGACGGATGGGTAGGCGGCTCGGGCTCTGTCGATGAACTCCGGAACGATATCGACGCCGTGCACATCGAGGCCTCGACGGTGGAGGTGATCGGTCCAGTGGGCGGGCCCGCATCCCGCGTCGAGGATGGGGCCGGATACGTTGCTCGACCACGTGTCGACGAGCTGCCTATCGCTGGGATGCACCGCGTTTATCGACCCGAGAGTGTCGGCATACTCTGCGGCTCGGACGGCGTAGGCAGTCGCGATGTCGGTCACGTCATGAGGCTATCGACGTGGTCGTCGGCGCGGCGGCTGGTGTTCAGGGCGACTAGGAAAAAGCAAAACCCCCGCCATGTAGAAGCTAGGCGAGGGTTTCTGGGCTGATTGTAATGATCAGCCGTGTGGCTCCGACGGGCGTCGATCCCGTGACCTCACGATTTTCAGTTGTATGCGCCGGGTTTACGGGTGCTCACGAGTGCTCGTTTGCCGCATGGTTCCGCGGAAGTCGTGCTCGTTGGTGGTGGCTGGTCGTGGATGGTTTCAGCCGGGTTGCCGGCCCTGGACCGGCCCGGATCTCACTCTGTGTCGTCTGACAGTCGTGCCGACACCTCTTCGTATGAGTATTCGCCAGAGACGTCGGCAGTGCGGTCGTAGTTGCCTGCATACTTCGTCATCGCTTCGACCCAAACGCGGCGTGCCCCGGGCGTCGCCAGCGTCTCATCCAGCAGCTGAAGGAGTAGCGTTTTCGTTCCACCCGCGTAGGCGACCTGCGTGTTGAGAGCGAGCGATTCGGTCACCTTGCGTAGCGAGTCCAGATCCAAAACGGACGCAAGCCTGAGCACGACTCGCAAGCGTTCCTCCGCGGACCGATACGACCGCGAATCAGCCAGGAACTTGACTGCGGGTTCGACCCATTGAACTGAGTTGTATGGGCGCCGGGTGAGGGCATCGACTTGCTCAAACGTCAGGCGGTCTATCGCGTCCCTGTATGAGGTAGAGACGTCCTCGTCCGCTGGCGGCCCTGAGGCGAACGCGCGATTCTCGATCAACCATCCAGTGTCAGACCTAAATAGGGTTGTCGCTCTCGCGGCGTTGTCCGCGCCGAGCGCCGCCCAAGTCGCACGGAACGACCCGACTGCGCCGACGCAGCGGGCGAGATCTTGATCCGTCAGTGAGTCCCGCCACCTGCCGAGGACCGAGCGGATAACGCTATCAACCGCACCGCGATCAGTCTGCGCCGCTGCGTGCAGAGTTGCCACACATCGCCCGGCAGTCACGTTCGATTCGTCGCCGGGACGGATTGCGAGCTTGAGACCAGCGGTGAGCAGGTTACGAGTTCCAGTTGACCTCGAGCGGTCAAAGTATCGAGTTCGCAGGAACTCGCTCAGGTCGTCCTCGGGCCAGCTATTGCTACGAATGTCCGTGAAGAATCGATCGAGCAGCGCGCGGCCAACCTTAGCAGGCTGACTTAGCAGCGAATCGACGACGGATCGTGCGTGAGCTCGTACCTGCTCCTCTGTGAGCTGAAATGGATCTTCGATATCGGACAGGAAGGACGGGTGCGCACACGCATTGCGATCCTCGTACAATCGCCTCAGCTCGTCGAACTCGCGATGCGTGATCAGCTCGAACCCGTCTCGCGCCTTCTCAAGCGCGGCGTTTTCGATCTGCTGAAGTTTGGGAATGTTACGACTTGCCCTCGCAGCGTCGAGCTCTGCAATGACCGTCTTCGCCTGGGCGTCGTCGTCCTCGGCGAGGGTGCGCACCTTTTCGATGATGTCGTGGATCACTGCAATCCACAGGGCAATCGTTGCCGATTTGTAGGCACCCGCCCGGTACGCACGAACTGCCTCGTCGAACTGTGACCGCGAGCCTTCTGATCGAATTGACGCAGTCAGGTCCTCAAGACTCTGCACGCGACACTTCCCCTACGGTACCGGCGTCTTTGGGGTCGCCAAGTTCGGCCTCAAGAAGGCGTTCAGTGACTAGCGACGCAGCCTCATCCGGAATCGCGCTAAGACTGTGCTGGAGCTTCGCGGTGTTGAACCCGGTGACTTCTTGTACATTGTCACGGAACTTCAAGTAGATACCTGCTGTTGGGAGCTCCAACTGGACCTTGAACGGAACCACCGAGGTAAAGCGGTAAAGCCCACCCGGCCACGGCGCTTCCTCGCGTGTGCGGGGCACGAATGGCGCTCCAGTAATCACGCCATACGCCATGTACCCTCTGCCGCCGTGCCACACGAGCATGTGATCGCCTTCTTCGCATTTGGCGAGTCCGCGCGCGTAGCCGAACAGTCCGACTTCCTTACAGAGGTCCCAGTTGCGAGGGTGGTGCTTCGAAACTGTGGCGAGCCACCACATCAGTCTTCCACCTCCGCCGCGGGGAAGGTGAGGGATGCGGAGGCTGGAACGTCTGATACCAGAGGGTTGAAGAGCGTCGACTCTGAGACCTTGTCAGCAAGCGCGCCAAGAATGGACTCTTCTTCAAGCACAGCGGACCCGCGGAGCCCGAGGCTTCGTTCAATCCCCGCAACGTCTGTTGAGATGCGCGTGGAGAGAGCGAGCCCCAGCCGTTCTGTGCCGGGGCGATCGGGCATCCCGTAACCGTGGATTTGCACCGTGTCTGCGCTCACGGCGGGATTGCTGAAGTGGTCGAAGTCGAACTCATTCTGCATATAGGAGACGAGGCGATCTTGAACAACCAGTACGAGATGTCGATCGAGATTGGCGAACGTCTCGGCCTTATGGTGCATTTGGACGAGAATGGTCTTGGCCGTCATCTTCCAGTTCATCCCGTAGCTCTTGGCCTCGAGTGGCTCAGGGTCGATGACACCCTTCTCGATGAGCAGACGCTGGCGAGCGGGCCAGACTGTTCCGGTAGTGTCTAGGGTCTGCAACTCGACACCAACGAAGTCGACGACGTCGTTTCCCTTTACCGACGCGACGACGAAGTCGATGGAACCGCCCGGGACCGAGAACTCTGGAATCAGGTGATAGTCGTTACCGGGCTCGTGGCGCGGCAAGAGGTGTAGCACGTCGCGGAAGATCTTCCCCCCGTCGATCATTCGCTTCGGACAGATCATGATGGGCTCGACGGGGTACTGAACGGTACAGGTGCCTATCGAGATCTCGGGATTGCTCTTGCGAGTCTTGTAGCACTTCTTGTGATCGAAGGGACAGACCTGGTCGGCGACGATCTGACTCCAGTCGCCGTCGGCGTCCGCACGTGTGCCAAAGAGCTCAACTACCTGCTTCACACAGCGAGTCTATTGGCCGCCACATCGATGTATCGAGAGGAGATGTCGATGCCGACGCCTCGTCGACCGAGCGTACGCGCCGCTACCAGCGTGGTGCCTGTGCCCGCGAACGGATCGAGCACGATGCCGCCCGGGGGTGTCGTGGCGAGGACTGGAATTCGGCAAAGATCAACCGGGTAGGCCGCGTAATGCAGCGGGTCGCGCTTCTGGGTGTCCTCAGGGACGATGTCCCAAACGTCCGACGGTTTCGCGCCGTTCGGGTGGTATCTCAGAAAGTAGAAGCCCTTGTCGCGCAACTCTTTTGCGCGCCCGGATACGCGGTCCTGGTCTGAGTGAGTCACCCGTTGGCCGCCGCCCCTGATCACCATACGGAAGTCTGAGAACTCCCCACGGGCGATTTGAGACAGCATGCCGTCCAGCGCGCTAGAGGCCCTCACCTTCTCCTCAAGAGACAGCTCGGTTGAAAGCTCAATCTTGCGGCGGTAACGGACCCCAGACACACCGGTAGCGGACACGACCGCGCCGTTGACCAACTTCGCGGCGCGCGGCTTTGATCTGATCGCATCGGCGTCGTAGTAGTACTTCGGATTCTTCACAAAATGAAAGAGCATTTCGTGAGTGTTTGCCAATCTGTCGGACGACGTGTCCATGCCACCCTTCAGCTTGCTCCAGATGACGTCATTTCGGAGAATCCACCCTTGCTCATCGATCATGCGTAGGGCGGTGCGCCACGGCACTCCTGCAAGCGACTTTCGGTAGTACGTGTCGCCGATATTGAGCCAGAAGCTTCCATCGTGCGCAAGCACTCGCTTCAACTGAGCGGTTACCTCGAGCAAATTGTCGACGAACTCCGCCGGCGACGCCTCCAGCCCGATACCGTCACCGTCGTACTGGCGCTGATTCCAGTACGGCGGTGAAGTCATCGCCATGTTGACCGACTCGGCCGGCAACCCCTCGAGCACTCGCGCGGAGTCGCCTTCCATAAGCAGCGCGTCACTCGACTTGTCGTCAGCCCAGTCGTCGAACCTACGCCACTGCTCAGGGCCGCGGGCGATGCGTACCGATGTTGGCAACTCGAGGAAGTCGCTATCGCCGAGCGGTAGAGCGGTCATCGTTGGCTCCTGACATTGGTTGGCCCGAGGTTGTGAGGCGAGCGTATGTCACGGCGCCGACATCGGAAATCGGGCGGTCTGCTCGGGGCGCTGAGGAGCGCGCGGACCGCAGCGAAGCGAGGACCGCACGCACCGCAGGCGGCCGAGCAAGTCCGCGCCGGCCGGAGGCCGGCCTTGAACGAGTAAAGAAAGTTCTCACAGCTCGTCGTCGCCGAGGTCTTGTAGGGCGCGGCTCGCGGCACGAGCCTTGTCGGCAGCCGGCAGCCATGGGTGAAAGCCACGCTCAGACTCGGCGGCTGCCATCGCTCGGTCGAGCGCGTCGGAGATACCGCGGAGATCCTCGAAGCCGAGGGCGCGGATGCCCGAACGGATCGCGTCAAGGTTGGGTTCCTCCGAGAGCAATGCCTCGATCGCCTCGACGGTCTTCGGTGTGTACCGCTTCGCGAATGACTGTGTGATCGCTCCCTGCATTGCAGCGAGTTCGCCGATCGGCGGCTTCGGTTGGTGGAACTTGTGCGTGTAGGCGTTGAAGACGCTGCGATAGTCCCGCGTGGCTCGATCGGCGGCTTCGGCTGCCCACGACATCTGCAGGAACGCTTCGTCGTGGTTCTGCGGGGTCTCGCCGCTGATCTTCTGAGTGTCCATTGCCTCGACCCCGGCAGCGGCTCGCTCCTTGAGTCGCTGGAGGACGTTGCGAACCGGGTCGGGGACAACGCCCCACGTCGGCAGTGCCGGCAGTTCGCTCATGGTGACCCCTCCACGGCTCCGAGCTTACTCGTGTGCCGTTTTTCTGCGCGTAGAGACACCGAAGCGCTAAGTGAGAAAAAGGTTGATTGCATGAGAAGGAAGTGTGATGCTGTTTTTGTGAGCAAAAAGTTCACCAGTTGAGAGGAATTACTAATGGCAATCCAGTGAGCAATCCCGGTCAGCTTCGACGCGTTCTTCCCGCGGGGTGCGTTCGTCGTCGGCGAGGTCGAGCCGATCGTCAAGTGGTCCGACGACGGCGAGCGGCAGGGGCAGGATCTCGACAAGAACTCCGGTCACCCGCTTTGGCAGGTCCGCGTGATCGACGCCGACCCCGACGCCAAGAAGGGCCAGGGCGAGGTCACTGTCAAGATCGCGAGCATCTCCGAGCCGCAGCTGCCGCCCGAGCTGAACGGCCTGCCGTTCCGCCCGGCTGTGTTCGAGGGGCTCACCGTGACGCCGTACGTCAAGGAGGGGCAGGGGCGTCCTCGCGTCGCATACTCGCTCCGCGCCCGCGAAATGAAGCCGGCGCCCAAGTCGCGGGGTGCCGAGTAATGCGAACCGCCGTACCGCGCGAGCTGCGCAGCTGGGGTGACGAGATCGGCATTCTCCCGCGCCGGTGGTGGTGGGCTGCAGCGCTTGTGGTTGTCGTCTCATGGCTGCCGCCGGTGCCGGCCGTGCAGGTTGCGTTCAACGTCGGATGCCTGGCGCTTGTCTTCATGCTCGGCCTTTGGCTGACGGTGACGGCGCTGCGGATGCCGCGCCGTGCCGAGGACAAGTGGAGGCGCGATGTCTCGCGCAACATCCTCGCGAACTGGTCCGGGGTAGCGATGCGCGTCGGCCTCGGAGTCCCCGGCTACGGAACGCGCGGCATGGTGGTCCCCGCAATCAGCGCGCCTGTGTGGGAGGGGTGGACCTGCGCCGTCGCCATTGCCCTCCCGCAAGGACTCGGCCGTGAGCACCTGCAGGCGCAGGCAGATCTACTCGCGCAGGCCTTCGGCGCACGCCGCGCGACGGTCCACGGTGAGCACATCGGCGCGATGGTGCTGCGGCTCGAGTTCGTGGATGCGCTCGAGTTTGCGTTCTCCCTCGACCTGCCCGTGGCGTGGGACGGCAAGACGGTCCCGATGGGCAGAGACGCAACAGGCGGACCTTGGTCGCTTCGCCTCGGTCCCCACACCCTCGTGGCCGGCGCATCGGGCAGCGGCAAAGCATCGCTGGTGTGGGGTCTGCTCCTCGGACTCTCCGAACCCATTCACAGCGGCCTCGTCGAGGTGTGGGGCATCGACCGCAAGGGCGGCATGGAACTCGCGCTCGGGCGCTCGCTGCTGACGAGATTTGCCGCGGACGCTGAGCGCTCGGTAATTCTGCTCGAGGATGCCGTCGCCGCGATGCAACAGCGAGCGAAGGATCTCGCGGGCACGACCCGACAGCACGTCGCGACCCTCGACAGCCCGACGGTCGTCGTTCTGATCGACGAACTCGCGGCGCTCACAGCGTACGAGACCGGCCGGGACCTGCTCCGCCGGGCAAACTCCGCGCTCGCGACTCTCGCCTCACAGGGCCGCGCTGTCGGATTCATCGTGTTCGCCTGTCTCCAAGATCCGCGCAAGGAGACGTTGCCGGCGCGCGGCCTCTTCACTCAGACGGTCGGGCTCCGACTGCGTGACCGCATGGAGACCGCGATGGTCCTCGGCGACGGAGCCGTGGCGGCAGGTGCACGCTGTCACGAGATCTCGCCGACCATTCCCGGCGTCGCCTATGTCCTGCCCGAAGATGGCCGTCCTCCCGAGCGTGTCCGCGCCGGACTGATCACCGACGACATGATCCGCGACGTCTCGTCACGGTATGCCGCACCGCGGCAGGTGCCAGTCGTCATCCCCGATCCACCCGAAGAGCGTCAGCCGCGCTCACCCCGTGCGCCGCGACCACCTCGACGCACCTCACGAAAGGAAACCGCATCATGAACAGCATCCGTGGTCTCGCATCGGCTGCCATCGTTGGCCTCGTCGCGGCGCTCGTCCTGTCGGGCTGTGCGGCGCCGACTGGGAGCCCGCCGCCCACCCCAAGCCGCCAGACGACCGGGGCGCCCCGCTGACGTTCTTGCGCCCTGCAACCTGGGGGAGAAGTGGGACCGCGCCGCCATGCTCAAGGTCGCACGATACGACGCGCCCGCCGTCGATGACAGTCTGCTCGACGACTACGGGCCGACCATCGCGAACAACTCCTGCTCGGACGCAGCGATCATCAACTGGCAGGAGCTGCGCCGCGAGACCGGCGAGAGCGATGAGATCTGCCGCATCACCTGGTACGACGACCCCTTCATGGCCCTGACCTACCCCATCGGCTGCGCGGTGCCCGTGATGGTGGTGACCGATGCGTTTCGATGAGTCCGTCGCGCAGCGGCTCCGCAGCGCGGAGTACGACCGCTGGATGCGCAACGTCGCCTCGACGGGCTACTGCCAAAACCCCGTGCGTCTCGTCGGATCCTCGACGACGCTCCGCGAGGCATCCGGCGAAGTTCTTTCGGATTACTCATCGGCGAGCGAACCGGACGGCATCACCTTCACCCGCTGCGGTAACCGGCGTGCCACCCGTTGCGAGTCGTGCAGCCACGAGTACAAGGGTGACACCTGGCACATGATCATGGCCGGCGCCGCGGGCGGCATGAAGGAGGTTCCGGAGGAGGTCGCCGAGCATCCGATGGTCTTCCTCACGCTCACGGCACCGTCATTCGGCGCCGTGCACACGACCGCCGTCGACCGTCGCACCGGCGTCTGCGAGCACGGCAAGCCGAGAGGATGCCGCTGCCACCATGACGACGAAGATCCGCAGCGCGGTGATGCGGTGTGCGCCGAGTGCTACGACTATGTCGGTCACGTCGTCTGGCAGTACCACGCGCCCGAGTTGTGGCGTCGGTTCACGATCCGGCTGCGCCGCGAGCTGGCTCGATCGCTCGGCATGACGCAGCGCGCAGCGGCCCGGGTCGTACGGCTGCAGTTCGCGAAGGTCGCCGAGTTCCAGCGTCGGGGAGTCGTGCACTTCCACGCGATCATCAGGCTCGACGGCATCCATGCAGAGCTCCCCTTCCCGGCCCCGCCGACGGCAGCGACGACGGATCACCTCGTCGCGGCGATCGAGTCCGCGGTGCGCAAGACACAGGTGACCGCCACGCCGCTTCCGGGTGACGACCAGGAGCGGACGCTCACCTGGGGCCAGCAGTTCGACGTTCGACAGATCGTCCGACGCGAAGGTCTCGATGGTGCGCTCTCCGACCGCGCCGTGGCCGCCTACATCGCGAAGTACGCCACCAAAGCGACCGAAGACCTCGAGCCGACGGGTGCCGGCCGCGATCACATCAAGCGCATCAAGTCGACCGTTCGCGAGCTGGCGGCTGTCGTCGATCCCGAAGGACCGTACGAGCAGCTGCATCGCTGGGAAGGGATGCTCGGCTTTCGCGGTCACTTCTCGACGAAGTCGCGTCGCTACTCGGTGACGCTCGGCTCGCTCCGCGGCGCACGACGGACTTGGCGCCTCAGGCATCTGCTCGCCAAGACGAAGCCGGCCGAGGAGATCAGCCCGGACGAGGTACTCGTCATCGGCTCATGGGCTTACGCGGGCATGGGTTGGCTCACCGACGGCGACAAAGCGCTCGCGAGAGAAGCAGCGGATGCCGCCCGACAGTGGCGCCACGATCGCGCACGAGACCGCAACACCCCATCCACCGAAAGGAGCACGACATGACCACTCATACGCTCGTCGACGACCCCGAGGTCGAGGTCGCCGGTCACGCCGAGCAGAACGACTACCTGACTCGCCGCGAGGCCGCCGCGCTCTGCCGCGTACCGCTGTCGACCTTCGACTCGCTGCGGCGGCAGAACCGGTTCCCGTTCCCCGACGCGCACATGGGCAAGCACATGCTCTGGCGGTCGTCGACCGTCGCAGCGTTCCTCGAGGCCGGCGGTACGCGCGGTGTCGGCTGAACGAAGCGAGCGGATCGACCCGAAAACCCGACGCCCACTGCCCGAGGGCATCCGCTTCCGCAAGGACCGCGGCAAGTACCAGGTGCGCGTCTGGGCGATCGGCCTGAACGGCGAGCAGCGCGAACGGTCGACCTACGTCGAGACCCTCGCGGAGGCGAAGAAGCTCCGCGCTGAGACCCTCACCCGCCGCTTTCCCGATGGTGACATGACGCTCGCCCAATGGCACTCGCGGCACTGGTCGGTCATCGAGGGCAGTGTGCGCGCATCGACGGCGCGTGCCTACGAGCGCGGCTAGCGGCTGCGGGTGAAGCCGTGGCTGGGCCACGTGAAGCTCGAGAAGCTCACGGCTGGCGTCATCGAGGAGGCGATCGCCGGATGGGAAGGGAGCACTTCCACGCGCATCGACGCGCTCTCGGTGTTGAGCCGGCTGCTCGACGGCGCCGTTCGCGCGCGTCTCGTGCCGCTGAACCAGGCACGTCTCGCGCGCCGTCCGAAGTCCGAGTCCGCGACGAGCCTGCGATCTCGCGCTCTCACGGCCGCGGAGGTGCCGATACTGCTGGCGGCGATCGATGATGCGCATTACCGGCGCTATATCGCCGCTCTCGTCTACACCGGTATGCGCGCCAATGAGGCGACGGCATTGCGCATGGAGGACGTCGATCTTGCGCATCGGACGATCCATGTGCGCCGGGCGTTCAGCATCGGTGCGGACGGCCGTGGGGTCGAGCTGACGCCGAAGAGCCACAAGGAGCGGGACGTGCCGATCCCGATGCCGCTCGTCGCGCCGCTGCTTGAGGCGATGACCGGCAAGCACCGCGGAGACCTCGTGTTCACGGGTCCTCGGGGCGGCGGATCAGCGCATCGAACGTGCGTCGCGCGATCGATTGGAAGACGCTCCGCTCGAAGCTGCGCCGCGACGACCTGCGACTCCACGACCTGCGCCACACGCTCGCCACGATGCTGTTCGATGCCGGTGCCTCCGCCAACGACGTCCAGGCCGTACTCGGGCACTCGAGCATGCAGATGACCGAGCGCTACAGCCGCGCCCGCTCCGACGTTGCCCGCCGTGCCGCCGCCGCCATCGACTCGCTGTTCGGTGAGGGGGCGTGATGGGCGTCCACCAGGAGCTCGACGAGCTGCTCGCCAACCCGGAATGCCACGCCATCCTCGTCAACGCGCTGGGGGAGTACCGCAGCCTGTTGCACCGCAACGCCGACGACTTCGCCGACGAGTTCGAGCTGGCGCACATCGAGCGGTCAGTCGCGCACATCGATGCGCTCGACGATGTCTTCGAGCGGTGGCCGTAAAAGTCGCGATGTCCGCGAAGGGCTGTTGGGAGGGCCTATACCGATACACCACTTCGACACCTTCGTCGGAGGAACGAAAGGAAGAACACAGATGAGAGATGAGAGCTGGCCCATCGCTCGAAGCGAGCGAGCATTCGTCCCGCTGACCGAGTACCTGGAGACTGTGGACGACGAGGAAGACCTCGTGCTGACCTTCGATGAAATCACGCGAATCATCAGCCGTGACCTCCCTACGCAGGCGCGAACGGATGATGCGTGGTGGGGTTCGGATCCGCGTCACCCGTACGCGGTCGCCTGGCTGCGGGTCGATCGCCGCGCTTACGTGGATCTTGACGCCGAGACCGTCACATTCACCCACGAGGTGTTCGAGCGCAACAACGGGATCGATGCGACCAGGGCCATGCGAGTGAGCTGGGCTAACTATGCGCGATCGAGTCTCTCCCGCGAGGAACCTCTAAGCGGCAACCACCCGCACGTTCTCAACGGCTATTGGGAACCCCACGACGTTTACGTTCTCCGCCTCGCGTGCGAGGGCATGTACAAAGTCGGCATCTCGCGCATCGACGCAAACCGCATCGTTGAACTCTCTGAGCGGGGCGTGACATTGGTCGATCGGATCCAGCTGGCGAATCAGTGGGCAGCCAAGATCCTCGAGTTCACTGTGCTCGAGCTGGCCTGGGAGGCGTGGGTGCGCCCTCACCGCTTCTCGACGGGTCGCAAGGGTGAGACGGAACGCTGGCTCGATTGGCTCGTTCCGCCTGCTCTCGAGGACCTCCTGGAGGCCCTCGAAGAACGCAACCTTCCGTGCTGGAACGCGACGACGTACCGTGACTCCGGCGCGAAGTTGGACGAGGGTTCCGATCCAGATGATGCTCGAGGAGAGTGACCCGTCTGATGGAGAACAGAAGCATGAATGCGTCGAATCGAGGAGAGACGGATCCCTTGGTGGCATTCGTAGAGGCGAGGATTGCGGACGACGAGAGGATCGCCATGTCCGTTGCCGAGATCTCGCCGACGGCCGACCGCGAGTTCTGCACATGGATGACGACCTTCGTTCTCGATCCAGGTCGCTACATCGTGGCCGTTGACTATCAACGCGTCCTGGCGGACTGCGCCGCCAAACGCCGCATGGTCGCCGCATACCTCGAGGTCGAGTCGCATCCATCGTGGAACTATGCGGCGGCCGCCGATTACATGGAGACTGTCGTGCGCGACATCGCCGGCATCTACGCGGATCATCCCGACTATCGCGAAGAATGGCGGGAGTTGGGCCCGCTCACGTAGCTGTCTTCAAGCTCTCGGCGTCAGGCCGTAAGCTTGCAGGCGAAGACCCCGGAACGATCACTGGCCTCGGCCACATCGCCGGGGTTTCGTCTGTGTGCGGTCGCTCGGACATCGCGCTGTATGACTCGAAATCGGACCTCAACCGGCCCCAGACCGGCCCAACCCGCCGAAGAGGCCAGCGAATCAGCATCCGTCCGGGCCGTTTCGACTCGCTGCGCTCGCTCGACGACCGGGGGATGGCAACCTCGAGCAGGAGTGCAAAAACAAGCCCTCACCAGGGAAAAGCAAAACCCCCGCCATGTAGAAGCTAGGCGAGGGTTTCTGGGCTGATTGTAATGATCAGCCTTGTGGCTCCGACGGGCGTCGATCCCGTGACCTCACGATTTTCAGTCGTGCGCTCTACCAACTGAGCTACAGAGCCGCGCGGCACGCGCAGTACAGAACTTGCCGCGTCCTACACGAAGGGCCCTGATCTCGAAAGAAAGGGCCCGTCGCTCGGAGCGACCCTGACGGGACTTGAACCCGCGACCTCCGCCGTGACAGGGCGGCACGCTAACCAACTGCGCTACAGGGCCATACTATTCAGTTGTATGCCGGAGAGTGACCCCAACGGGATTCGAACCCGTGCTACCGCCGTGAAAGGGCGGCGTCCTAGGCCGCTAAACGATGGGGCCGAGCGAACCCGGAGGCTCATTCTTACCGACGCTCAAGCATACGAGATCCCCTGAGAAATCGGAAATCGAGGGCGTGGGCTCCCGTCGGCGGGGTGTCGGTGGGGCAGGATGCCAGGGGCGCGGGCCCGTGCGCCGGCCGCAAGAGACCTGTGCGCGCGGTGCGAATGTTGTTAGTGTGATCAGTGGTGTCAGAGTGACCTCAGCGCGCCCGATGCAGCACTCCGGGCACGACGAAAGGCGGGACGTGGTGGTGAACGAAGCCGAATCTGCAGAAGACTGCGGCTGCGCGCCGACCGCGCGTGAGCTGAATGCGCTCCGCGGCCCGATGTCTCGTCGCGGAGCCATCGGGCTCGGAGCACTCGGCCTGGGCGCCCTCGGCGCACTGGGTCTCGGCGTCGGCTTCGGCGGATCTGCGGCCTTCGCCGCCGACTACCCCTCGTGGGACGACGTGCAGCGCGCCAAAGACAACGAGGCCGCCAAGGCCTCTGAGGTCACCCGCATCGAGGGCCTGATCGCTTCTCTGCAGGCCGACGTGGCCGCGAAGCAGGCCGAAGCCGAGCGTCTCGCGAACGAGTACATCCAGGCCCAGATCGATTACGAGACCGCGGTCGACAAGGCCGACTCGCTGCAGGCGCAGGCCGACGCGGAGTCTGCGCGTGCCACCCAGACTGCGCAGAGGCTCGGACGCCTCGCCGCCCAGCAGTACCGAAACGGCGGCGACGACGCCGCCCTCGACCTCTTCTTCTCGGGCTCGGCCGCCTCGGCCGACGACCTGCTGGCCAAGCTCGGCACGATGGACCGTCTGGTCGCCGCCAACCAGGGCGTGTACGCAGACGCCGTCGGTGCTCGCGACAACGCGGTGAACCTCAGCAACCAGGCCCAGATCGCCCGCGACGAGCGCGATCGGCTGCAGAAGATCGCCGAGGAGAAGGCCACCGCCGCTCAGGATGCCGCGATCGCGGCGCAGGCGGCGCTCGACACCCAGAACGCCAACCTCGACACCCTGCAGGCCCAGCTCGCCGCGCTGAAAGACACGACCGCGACCACGGTCGCCCAGTATCAGATCGGCGTCGAAGAGCGCCGCAAGGCCGAAGAGGCGCGCCTGGCCGCCGAGGCCGCCGCGCGCGCCGAAGAGGCGCGCCGCGCCGCCGAGGAAGCCGCCAACAACGCCAACAACGGCGGTGGCGGTGGTGGCGGCGGAGGCGGAGGCGGTAGCAGCTCCGGATCGGGTGGTCAGACGGGTTCGGGCGGATGGGTGCGCCCCGCGTCGGGCTACATCAGCTCGTGGTTCGGCAACCGTGGCAGCATCTGCGGCGCCAACGGCTGCACCTCGAGCGGCCACCGCGGCATCGACTTCGCGACCGGATGCTGGTCGCCGATCTACGCCGCCGCGTCGGGCACCGTCATCTTCGCCTCGTACACCCCCGACTGGGGCAACTACATCAAGATCGACAACGGCGGCGGCATCGTCACGGGCTACGCACACATCGTGACCGGCGGCTTCAACGTCGGCTACGGACAATGGGTCAACGCCGGCGACGTCATCGCCTACGTGGGAAGGACCGGCCTCGCCGATGGCTGCCACCTGCACTTCGAGGTCTACTGGCAGGGCGTCCGCATCGACCCGGCGCCCGTGCTCTACGACCACGGCATCAACGTCTACTGACGGCCCCGCGGCGGCAAACCGCGGCCGAAGGCCATACGGCGAAAACAACGAAGAGCGGATGCCTGGGCATCCGCTCTTCGGCTCTGAACAGGTCGCTCAGATGGTCTTCGGGGCGTGGCCCTCGCCCTGCGTCGCGGTCTGCGCGCCCTCGGCCTGGAAGCGCTCGAACGCCTCGCCGACCAGGCGCTCGGCCTCGGCCGCGTCGCCCCACTGGTCGACCTTGACCCACTTGTTGGGCTCGAGGTCCTTGTAGTGCTCGAAGAAGTGGCCGATCTCGCCCTTAGTCCACTCGTCGAGATCGCCCACGTCCTGGATGTGCTCCCAGCGCGGGTCCTTCGCGAGCACCGCGACGACCTTGTCGTCGCCGCCGGCCTCGTCGAGCATCTTCAGCACGCCGACGGGGCGCACTTTCGCCATGATGCCGGGGTAGAGATCGCGGTCGAGCAGCAGCAGCACGTCGAGCGGGTCGCCGTCTTCGCCGAGGGTGTCTTCGAAGAAGCCGTAGTTGGCGGGGTAACCCATCGGCGTGAACAGCACGCGGTCGAGGAACACGCGGCCCGTGCCGTGGTCGACCTCGTACTTGACGCGGCTGCCGCGCGGGATCTCGATGACGGCGTCGTATGCGCCCATGCTGGTGCTCCTTCGAATAGCTGGTGGATGCCGACAACAGCCTAGCGGCCGGGTTTCGCCGCTCGGGAGCCGGGGTCCCCGGCGCCCGGCCGACTACCGTGGAGCCGTGGATGCCACCGACCCGCGCGCGAGCCTCGACCCCGCGACCGCCGAGATCCGCCGCGCTGTGCGCGCGGCGCTCGCCACCGTCGACGGAACCGTGCTCGTGGGGCTCTCGGGCGGTGCTGACTCGCTAGCTCTCGCCGCCGCCGTCGCGTTCGAGGCGCCGAAGGCGGGCGTCGCGGCGCGCGCGGTCGTGATCGACCACGGCCTGCAGGAGGGTTCCGACCAGGTGGCGGCCCGGGCCGTGGCGACGGCGCAGCAGCTGGGACTCGAGGCCCGCGCCGTGCGCGTCGAGGTCGCCCCGCCCACAGGGAACGGGGGCCCCGAGGCATCCGCGCGCGACGCCCGCCGAAGCGCGCTCCTCGCCGCCGCCCGTGACGCCGGGGCCGAAGCCGTACTGCTCGCCCACACCCTCGACGACCAGGCCGAGACCGTACTCATCGGCCTCGCCCGCGGATCGGGCGCGGCGAGCCTCGGCGCGATGTCCCCCGACCGGGTCGAAGAGGGCATCCGGATCATCCGTCCGCTCCTCGAGGTGCGCCGCACGCAGACCCGTGCCGCCTGTGCCGCACAGGGGCTGCCGGTGTGGGAAGACCCGCACAACCTCGATCGCCGCTTTCTGCGGGTACGCGTGCGCCAAGACGTCATGCCGGTGCTCGAGGCCGAGCTCGGCCCCGGCGTCGCCGAGGCCCTCGCCCGCACGAGCGACCAGCTGCGCGAAGATGCGGCCGCCTTCGCCGAGATGATCGACGAGACGATCGAAGACATCGTCGAGCATGCCGAGGCGGGCATCGCGGTGTCGGTCGCCGCACTCGCCGCCAACCCGCCGGCGCTCCGCCACCGCATCATCCGCCACGTAGTCGCGAGCGAGTTCGGCGTGAGCCTCACCCGTGCCCAGACCCTCGAAGTCGCACGCCTCGTCACCGACTGGCGGGGACAGGGACCGATCGACCTTCCCGCGTGCCGCGCCCAGCGCGAAGGCGCGCGGCTGGTGTTCGCCGGCCGGATGCCTGAGTGACAGCCGCGGCGTGAGGCCGGGCATCCGTCGCCTAGCATCGAGATATGCGCGCAGCCGACATCGCTGACCAGCTCACGACCGTCCTCGTGACCGAGGAGGAGATCCACGCCAAGCTCGAAGAGCTCGCGCGCCGGGTCGAAGCCGACTACGAGGGCCGCGACCTGCTGCTGGTCGGCGTGCTCAAGGGTGCCGTCATGGTGATGAGCGATTTCTCGCGCCGCCTCACGCGCCCGGTGACGATGGACTGGATGGCCGTGTCGTCGTACGGGGCGGGAACGAAGTCGAGCGGCGTCGTGCAGATCCGCAAAGACCTCGACACCGACCTCACCGGCAAGCACGTGCTGATCGTCGAAGACATCATCGACTCGGGGCTCACCCTCAGCTGGCTGCTCGAAAACTTCGCCTCGCGCGGTGCCGCATCGATCGAGATCCTGGCGCTTCTGCGCAAGCCCGAGGCGGCCAAGGTCGAGATCGACAGCCGCTACGTCGGCTTCGACATTCCGACCGACTTCGTCGTGGGCTACGGCCTCGACTTCGACGAGCGCTACCGCAACCTGCGCGACGTCGCCGTGCTCGCGCCGCACGTGTACAGCTGAGGCGTGAACAGCTAGCGCGGTTCGGTTCGCCGGTGGCGAATGCACAGACGGGCCATAGTCCCGCCGGGGTAGCCTGATCGGACCATGGATTTCAAGAAGCTCACGCGCAACCCGTTCGTCTACGTGTTGCTGATCGGCGCGCTGCTGCTCGCCGGTATGACGCTCATCTCGTCGCTCACGGGTGCGAAGCAGATCACGACCCAAGAGGGTCTGACGCTGTTGAAGGGCGGCACCGTCACCGAGGTGACCAACACCGACGGTGACCAGCGCGTCGACATGACCCTCTCGAGCGAGTACCAAGGCGCGACGCAGGTGCAGTTCTACTACGTCGGTGCGCGCTCCGACGAGGTCGTGACGGCGATCGACGCCGCGAACCCGTCCGACGGCTTCAACGACGTCGTGCCGCGCACCACCTTCTTCGAGAGCATGATCTCACTGCTGCTCCCGCTGCTGCTGCTGGGCCTGCTCTTCTGGTTCTTCTTCTCGGCCGCCCAAGGCGGCAACAGCAAGGTCATGCAGTTCGGCAAGTCGAAGGCCAAACTCGTGACCAAAGAGACCCCGACGGTCACCTTCGCCGACGTCGCCGGTGCCGACGAGGCCATCGAAGAGATGCAGGAGATCAAGGACTTCCTGAAAGACCCGACCAAGTTCCAGGCGGTCGGGGCGCGCATTCCGAAGGGCGTGCTGCTGTACGGCCCTCCCGGAACGGGCAAGACCCTGCTCGCGCGCGCCGTCGCCGGCGAGGCGGGCGTGCCGTTCTACTCGATCTCGGGCTCTGACTTCGTCGAGATGTTCGTGGGTGTCGGCGCGAGCCGCGTG
The DNA here is from genome assembly GCF_015707995.1 of Microbacterium paulum. Taxonomy (GTDB): domain Bacteria; phylum Actinomycetota; class Actinomycetes; order Actinomycetales; family Microbacteriaceae; genus Microbacterium; species Microbacterium paulum. The sequence continues at coordinate 7,899 of NZ_JAAGRY010000037.1, read as the reverse complement.
CGCGACCTGTTCAACCAGGCGAAAGAGAACTCGCCCGCCATCATCTTCATCGACGAGATCGACGCCGTCGGTCGTCACCGCGGCGCCGGCATGGGCGGCGGTCACGACGAGCGCGAGCAGACCCTCAACCAGATGCTCGTCGAGATGGACGGCTTCGACCCGAAGGTCAACGTGATCGTCATCGCGGCCACCAACCGCCCCGACATCCTCGACCCGGCCCTGCTGCGCCCCGGACGCTTCGACCGTCAGATCGGTGTGGATGCCCCGGACCTGAAGGGCCGTCAGAAGATCCTCGAGGTGCACGGCCGCGGCAAGCCGCTGTCGCCCTCGGTCGACCTCTCGGTCATCGCCCGGAAGACCCCCGGGTTCACCGGCGCCGATCTCGCGAACGTGCTCAACGAGGCGGCCCTGCTCACGGCCCGCTCGAACGCGCAGCTCATCGACATGCGCGCTCTCGACGAGGCGATCGACCGCGTCATCGCCGGCCCGCAGCGCCGCACCCGCGTCATGAAGGACCGCGAGAAGCTCATCACCGCCTACCACGAGGGCGGCCACGCGCTCGCGGCGGCGGCGATGAACAACACCGACCCGGTGACGAAGGTCACGATCCTTCCGCGAGGCAAGGCCCTCGGTTACACGATGGTGCTGCCGCTCGAAGACAAGTACTCGGTGACCCGCAACGAGCTGCAAGACCAGCTCGCCTACGCGATGGGCGGCCGCGTCGCAGAAGAGATCGTGTTCCACGATCCGACGACCGGGGCATCCAACGACATCGAGAAGGCCACGGGCATCGCCCGCAAGATGGTCACCGAGTACGGCATGACCACCGAGGTCGGCCCCGTGAAGCTCGGCTCGTCGTCGGGCGAGGTGTTCATGGGTCGCGACATGGGTCACGGCCGCGACTTCTCGGAGCGCATCGCCGAGCGCGTCGACGCCGAGGTGCGCCACCTCATCGAGCAGGCCCACAACGAGGCTTATCAGGTGATCAACGACAACCGCGACGTGCTCGACCGCCTCGCCCTCGCCCTGCTCGAGAAAGAGACGCTCGACCACCTCGAGCTCGCCGAGATCTTCAAGGACGTCAAGAAGCTGCCGCCGCGCCCGCAGTGGCTGTCGAGCAGCGACCGCCCCGTGTCGACGCTGCCTCCCGTCGAGGTGCCGCGCCGTCAGAACGAGGCCGGGCTCGCGGCATCCACCGCCGCCACCCCCGACCAGGTCGCCGAGACGGCCCCCGCGCGCCACCAGGCCGGGCAGGCACGACCCGCGACCGCGTAGGCCTCGACGTGGCCGTCGATCGTAACCGCGTCGCCGCCGCCGTGCGCGAGATCCTCGCGGCGGTCGGGGAAGACCCCGACCGCCCGGGGTTGAAAGCGACGCCGCAGCGCGTCGCCGACGCGTACGCCGAGTTCTTCGCGGGGGTCGGCGAGGATGCCTCGGCGCCCCTCGCCCACACGATCTCGGTCTCTCGGGGCCCGGCGCCCGACACGCTGCCCTCGGGGGCGGTGCTGCTGCGTGACATCCGGTTCCGTTCGGTGTGCGAGCACCACCTGCTGCCGTTCGCGGGGCGCGCGCACATCGCGTATCTGCCCGGCGAACAGGTCGTGGGGCTCGGCGCACTGCCGAAGGTGGTCGACGTGCTCGCCGCGCGCCCGCAGGTGCAGGAGCGCCTCGGCGAGCAGATCGCCGACACGATCGCGGCGTCGCTCGATGCGCGCGGCGTGCTCGTCGTGCTGTCGGCGCACCACGAGTGCGTCACGATGCGCGGGGGCCGCCAGCCCGACGCGGCGACCGTCACGATCGCGGCCCGCGGCGAGCTCGCCGAACCGGCCGCCCGCGCCGAGATCATCATGCTGCTCACCGCGAGCGCCGAAAGCGGCGGCTGAGATGACCCTCATCATGGGCATCGTCAACGTCACGCCTGACTCGTTCAGTGATGGCGGCCGCTACCTCGACGCCGACGCGGCGATCGCGCACGGCCTGGCCCTGCACGCGGCGGGCGCCGCGGTGCTTGACGTCGGCGGCGAGTCGACACGGCCCGGCGCGCCGCCCGTCGACCCCGCCGTCGAGCAGCAGCGGGTGCTGCCGGTCGTCACTGCTCTCGCCGCGGCCGGGGCGGTCGTCAGCATCGACACGATGCACGCCGCGACCGCCGTCGCCGCCGTCGCCGCGGGCGCGCGCATCGTGAACGACGTGTCGGGCGGTCTCGCCGACCCCGAGATGCTGCCCGCCGTATCCGCCTCGGGGGCCGAGGTCGTGCTGCAGCACTGGCGCGGCCCGTCGACCGAGATGTACGCCCGCGCGGACTACGCCGACCTCGCCGCCGAGGTGACCGGCGAGCTCGAAGGTCGCGTGCGCGCTGCTGCTGCCGCGGGGATCTCGCCCGATCGCGTGATCCTCGATCCGGGCATCGGGTTCGGCAAGCGCGGCGCGCAGAACTGGCAGGCCCTCCGCGCGCTCGAACGCGTCGTCGCGCTGGGCCCGCGGGTGCTCGTCGGCACGAGCCGCAAGCGTTTCCTCGCCGAGCTGCTGACGGATGCCTCGGCTGCGGCCGGCTCGGGGGCGGCGGATGCCTCCGCTGCCGCCCCGGTCGACACCGCCCGGCTCGACCTCGCGACGGCGGTGACGAGTGTGCTCGCCGCGCAGGCCGGCGTCTGGGCGGTGCGTGTGCACGACGTCGGCGCGACGCGCGACGCGCTCGCCGTGGCGCGGGCGTGGAGCGGCGGCGCGGGATGATGGGCGAGCGGCCGAAGGCAGGAGGAGCAGACGTGGACGACATCGACGAGATCACCCTGACCGGGGTGCGCGCGTTCGGCAGGCACGGTGTGTATGCCGAAGAACGCGAGCGCGGGCAGGACTTCGTGGTCGATGCGACGCTGTTCCTGCAGACGGCGCGCGCCGCGGCATCCGACGATGTCGCCGACACGATCCACTACGGCGAGGCGGCCGAGCGCATCGCCGAGATCGTCGCGGGCGAGCCCGTGAACCTGCTCGAGACCCTCGCCGAGCGCATCGCGCACGACCTGCTCGGGCGCGGCGCCGTCGAACGCGTGGCCGTCACGGTGCACAAGCCGCAGGCGCCCATTCCGGTGCCTTTCGCCGACGTCTCGGTCACGGTGCGCCGATCCCGCCCGAGCGGCGCCGCCGAGTCGGGGGTCCGGCGATGAACCGCCGACTCGCGCAGGGGTACCAGGGTGACGCGCCGCAGAATGAGTCCGCAGAGACCGTCGCCGTCGTCGCGCTCGGCGCGAACCTCGGCGATCGCGCCGCCACGATCTCCGAGGCGCTGCGCGACCTCGCCCGGCTGCCGCTCACGACCGAGGTGCGCGCGGCGGAGCCGATCGAATCGGTCGCGCTGACGCCCGAGGGTCCGGATGCCTCGGCCCCCGCCTACCTCAACACGGTGGCCCTGCTCACGACGCGCCTCGCGCCGAGCGTGCTGCTCGGCTACCTGCACGCGATCGAGGCCCGCCACGGCCGCCCGGCGCGCACGGCCGACCAGCCGCGCTGGCAGGACCGCACCCTCGACCTCGACCTCATCGCCTACGGCGACGTGCAGAGCACCGACCCGGCGCTGCTCGTGCCGCACCCGCGCGCCGCCGAGCGCGACTTCGTGCTGGAGCCCTGGCTCGCGGTCGACCGCGATGCCGTGCTGCCCGGCGCCGGCCGCGTCGACGAACTGCTCGCGCGCTTGCGCGCCGGGGACGGCGGCGGCGCCGAGGCTCCCGGCGCGGCCCGCGATTCGGCGGACGGCTCATGAAACGCACGAGCGCGGGCGTGCTGATCGTCGCGTTCCTGATCGGCGGGGTCGTGGGGTTCGGCATCGACCAACTGCTCACCGGCGCGGGCCGTGCGACGTTCACCCCGTCGCTCCTGCTCCCGGTGCTGCTCGTGCTGCTGGGTGCGGCGACCGTCGCGTTCGCACTGCCGATCCGGCGGGCGATCACGGGCCGCAGCTCCGAGCCGATCGACCCGTTCCGCGCCGTTCGCGTGGCGATGCTGGCCAAGGCATCCAGCGTCGTCGGCGCCGTGCTGGCGGGGATCGCGACGGGACTTCTCGTGTTCCTGCTCACCCGGCCGGTCGCCCCCGTAGGCTCGACGGTGGCGGTCGTCGCGACCCTCGCGGGCAGCCTCGTGCTGCTCGTGGCGGCGCTCGTGGCCGAGCACCTCTGCACCATCCGGAAGGACGACGATGACGAACACCCCGGACCAGACGAGCCCCGCTTCGGACTCTCGCACAACGACTGAGCCCGCCGCCGCGGCGCTCGACGCCGGCACGTACGACCGGATTCTCGAGCCGCGCAGCGAGAACCGCCTGCCGCTCGGCGACGGCGTGTGGCACCAGATCTCGCGGCGATACGTGACGGTGCAGCTCATCTCGACGGGCGCCTTTCTGGCGCTCGTCATCGCGGTGGCGCTCGTCGTGTGGCTCGTGGCCGGGCAGATGTGGATTCTGATCCCTGCCGGTCTCGTGGTCGTCGTCACCCTGTGGACCCTCGCGATCCTGCCCCGCCAGGCGCGGGCGTACGGCTATCAGCTGCGCGCCGACGATCTGGTCTTCCGCCGCGGCATCCTGTGGCAGCGCATGGTCGCGGTGCCCTACGGCCGCATGCAGCTCGTCGACATCACCCACGGGCCGCTCGATCGCGGCTTCGGGATTGCGCAGCTGAAGCTCGTGACGGCCGCCGCCGCCACCGGCGTGACGATTCCGGGCCTCAGCCAGCAGGGCGCCGAGCAGCTGCGCGACACCCTCATCGCCGTCGCCGAGACCCGCCGGACCGGCCTGTGACCGACGCACCCGATCTGCCGGGCATGCCAGACACGCCCGGTGCACCCAACGGGCCCGATCTGCCCGGCGCACTCGATCTGCCCGGCGCCGCCGGCGACCCCGACCGCACACCCGACGGGCACCTGGCGCCGTCGGCCGTCGCCGAGGTGCGCTCGCCGCTGAGCGACGGCGAATGGCACCGGCTGCATCCGCTGACCCCCGTGCTGCGCGGCGGGCTGTTCCTCATCGTCGTGATGGGCATCGTCATCACGAACCTGCGCGATCGGCTCATCACGTGGTTCTTCCCCGGCCTCGCCGAGTGGGAGCAGTACGAAGGCCGCGACCCCGTCGACTACGTGTGGCAGAACAACCTGTGGCTCGTGGCGGGACTCGTCGTGCTGGGTGTGCTGCTGGTGCTCCTCGGCATCTTCTGGCTGTCGTGGCGCTTCCACACCTTCCGCATCACCGGTGACGACGTCGAGGTGAGAAGCGGCGTGCTCTTCCGCACTCAGCGGCGCGCCCCGCTCGACCGCGTGCAGGGCGTCAACCTCACCCGGCCCATGGTCGCGCGCCTGCTGGGAGCGGCGAAGCTCGAGGTCGTCGGGGCGGGCATGGATGCCAATGTGAAGCTCGAGTACCTCTCCACCGCCAACGCCGAAGCCGTGCGCGCCGACATCCTGCGTCTCGCCTCGGGCCGGCGCCTCGCCGCCGTACAGTCGGCCGAGCGGCGCGGCGTGCCGCTCACGCGCGCCGCGGCGGGCGCCGTGAGCGCGGGGATCACGGGACTGATCGACGGTGTCGACACGGATGCCGCCGAACCGGCATCCGTCGTGCACATCCCCACCGGGCGCCTGATCGCCTCGCACCTGCTGTCGAGCGCCACGCTCTGGCTGCTCGCGCTCGTCATCGCGGTTGTCGTCGGATCGATCGTGGGCACGCCGTGGGTGCTGTTCTCGCTCGTGCCGACCATGATCGCGTTCGGTGCGTACTGGTTCCGCTCGATCACGCGGTCGCTGCGCTACTCGATCGCGCCCACCGTGGCCGGTGTGCGCATCACGTTCGGGCTGTTCACGACCATCACCGAGACGCTGCCGCCGGGCCGGGTGCACGCGTTCGAGGTGCACCAGCCGCTCCTGTGGCGGCCGTTCGGATGGTGGTCGATCCGGGTGAACCGGCTGTCGGGGCGGTCGGCGAGCGACACCCAGTCGCAGCAGTTCGCCGACGTGCTGCCGGTGGGAAAGCAGGCCGACGTCGAGCGGGTGCTGCGGCTGTTCCTGCCCGACCTCACGCACGACGAGGCCACGTCGCTGATCGACGAGGGCATGCTCGGGCCGGTGCCCGGCGACGGATACACGACCACGCCGCGCCGCGCGTGGTGGCTGCAACCGCTGTCGTGGCGCCGCAACGGGCTGCTGCTCGCGCGCGGCGCCCTGCTGCTGCGCCGCGGCGCGCTGCGCCGGGTGCTCGTGATCCTGCCGCTCGCGCGGCTGCAGTCGGTGCGCATCGCGCAGGGCCCGCTCGCCCGGTCGCGGCGCGTCGCGAACCTCACCGGCCACACGGTGCTCGGTCAGGTGTCGGGCGCCGTGGGCACGATCGACCGTGATCAAGCGCTCGCTGCGTGGCAGCAGATCGAGAGCGCAGCACTCGCCGAGGCATCCACCGACCGCTCGCACCGCTGGGACGAGACCGCGGCCCTGGGCGACGCCCTGACCGACCGCGTGATCCAGGGTGACCAGGTGCAGGCGGGTTCGGGTGCGGGGCCCTCCGCCGGGTTCGGGGTCGTAGATGGTCGTTTCGGCGACGGGATGGCGACCATCCGCGACCCCGAACTGGGCGTGGGCGCCGGACTGGGCCCCGCCGCCGGGCTGGGCGCCGAGCCCGGCTCCGAGCCCGGCTCCGAGCCGGGCGCCGTGATGGATGCCACGCACCCGGGCGCCACCCTGCCGCAGCCGACTGGGTTCGGGGTCGCAGATGGTCGCTTCGGTGATGAAATGGCGACCATCCGTGACCCCGAACTGGGCGGGGGCGTCGGCGTCGGCCCCGACCCGGCGCACCAGCCCGAGCCGGGCCGCGCGCCGGATGCCTCGCACCCAGGAGCGGCCACGCCGACGCGCGAACGAGCGGAGGATGCCTCATGAACCAGGCGAGCAGGCTCGGTGTGGGCGTCATCGGTGCAGGCCGGGTCGGCCCCGTGCTCGGCGCGGCGCTGGCGGGCGCGGGGCACGCACTCACGGGCGTCACCGCGGGCAGCGACCCCGACCGGGTCGAAGCGATCCTGCCGGGCGTTCCGGTGCTCGCCGCCGATGAGATCGCGCGCCGGAGTGAGCTCGTGATCCTCGCCGTCCCTCGCGCGGAGCTTTCGGGCCTCGTGACGGGGCTCGCCGAGATCGGGGCGTGGCAGCCGGGCCAACTGGTGCTGCATACCGATCCTGCGCACGGGGCGGGGGTGCTCGAGGCGGCGGCATCCCGCGGTGCCATTCCGCTCGCGGTGCACCCCGCGATCACGTTCACGGGCACCTCGATCGATCTGCGACAGTTGCAGGGCGCCTTCGCCGCTGTGACGGCGCCGGCGGCCGTGCTGCCGATCGCCCAGGCCCTGGCCGTCGAGCTCGGCTGCGAGCCGGTCGTCGTATCCGAACAGGACCGCGCCGCGTATGGCGAGGCGATCGCCACGGCCACTGAGTTTTCGTCGGCGCTCGTGCGCCAGTCCGCGCAGTTGCTGCGCGGCATCGGCATCGATGCGCCCGGTCGCTACCTCGGCACCCTCGTGCATTCGACCATCGACCGCGCGCTCACCGAGTCGGGTGCGGGACCCGTCGCCGACGAGCTGGGGTGAGCGTCTCGTCGCACGAAGAGGCCCGAGGAAGCGGGACTGACGAGGTCAGGCCTCTGCGTCGTCGGTGATCGAGAACGACTGCACCACCGGGCTGGCAAGGCCCATGAGGCGCACCTCGCAGCGCAGCGCGCCGTGCTCGGTCGCCACAACCCACAGGGCGGCCCCGTCGTCCGCAGTCGCGCGTATCCGGCTCTTCGGACTTTAGGTGGGGGTGGGTGATGTGCGGGGCCGCGTGGTGACGGGGTGGGGCGGGTCGAGGCCCCGAGGATCGGTAGCGACCAAGCTTCCTTTCCGTTCG
>NZ_JAAGRY010000036.1 GCF_015707995.1 Microbacterium paulum | reverse complement strand
GGCGGTCGTGCTCGCCGCCGCCGCGGGCGTCTGCACGCACGTGGCGGTGAGCCTGCCGGCGCGCGAGGCGGCGGCGGGGCTGCAGATCGACGGCGGACGGTCGCTCACGGTCGAGGTGACCGCCGTCGGCAAGATCGAGCGGAGCGCCGACGGCTGGCGCTTCGACGGCGCGCTCCACCGAGCCCTGCTCGGCGGGCGCGGGTCGGACGAGACCCCGTTCGGCGGCGCGGGGGTGCCCGTGCTCGTGCGCCTGCCCGGCGCGACGGACGGCGCGCGCGGCTCGGGGAAAGCGTGGGGAGACGGCGACGGTGATGACGCCGGGGGCGACGACGGGGCGTTGACGGAGAGCGTGGATGCCCCGGTGATCGATCCTGCGATCGATCTCGGCGCCGAGCTACGGCTCAGCGGCACGGCGTGGCGGGCCGACCCGGGGGAGCGCGAGGTGCTCGTGATCGACGCGAGCGGGCCGGTCGAGGTGCTCTCGCCCGCGCAGGGCGCGCTCGGCGTGGCATCCGCCCTGCGCCGCGGGCTGGTCGCGATCACGTCGGGCCTGCCGCCGCCGGGCGGGGGTCTCATCGCCGGGCTCGCTGTCGGTGACACGAGCGCCGTCGACCCCGCGCTCGACACCGCGATGAAGACCTCGTCGCTGTCGCATCTCACGGCGGTGTCCGGAGCGAACTGCGCGCTCGTCGTCGCGCTCGCATTCGGCGCGGCGGCCCTCTGCCGGGCGCGGCGGGGTGTGCGCGTTCTCGCCGGGCTCGGCGCGTTGACCGCGTTCGTCGTGCTCGTCTCACCCGAGCCGAGCGTTGTGCGGGCGGCGGCGATGGCGGCGATCGCGATGCTCGGCATCCTGCTCGGACGCCCCGGCGCCGGGCTTTCGCTGCTCACGGCGGCGGTCGTCGTGCTGCTGCTGGCCGACCCGTGGTTGGGGCTCTCGCTCGGTTTCGCCCTGTCGTCGGCCGCGACCGGTGCGCTGCTGGTCGGCGCCGGTCCTCTCGCCGACGGGCTCGCGAGATGGATGCCACGCCCGCTCGCCCTCGGCATCTCGGTGCCTCTCGCGGCCCAGCTCGCGTGCGGGCCGCTCGTCGTGCTGATCTCGCCGCAGCTCTCGGTATACGGGGTGCTCGCCAACATGATCGCCGCGCCCGCCGCGCCGCTCGGCACGGTCGTGGGCCTCGCGGCGTGCCTCGCCGCCGGCATCCCGCTGCTCGGGAGCGGACTCGGCGCGCTCGCGTGGCTGCCCGCCGCGTGGATCGCGGGTACTGCGACGACCTTCGCGTCGCTGCCGGGCACCGTCGTCGACTGGCCCGAGGGCTTCGGGGGTCTCGCGGCGCTCGCCCTGCTCGGCGGCGCCGTCGCGGCGCTGATCGTGCCGGGGCATCCACGGCTCCGCGCAGCGGCGACGCTCACGATCGCGGCCGCCGTCGGCACGGCCGTCGCGCTCGGCCCGATCTCGCAGGCGTTGACGCGGGCGGGCATTCCGACCGCATGGGCGATCGCCGCGTGCGACGTCGGTCAGGGCGATGCCGTCGTCGTGCGCTCGGCGGGCAGCGTCGCCCTCGTCGACACGGGCCCCGACCCCGCGCCGCTCGGGCGCTGCCTCGACGAACTCGGCATCTCGCACCTCGACCTGCTCGTGCTGACGCACTTCGATCTCGACCACCGCGGCGGTCTCGACGCCGTGCGCGGCCGCGTGGGCACGCTCGTGCACGGACCGACGAGCGGCCCCTCCGACGTGCGGGTGCTGGGCGATATGGCAGCCGCCGGCGCGAAGCTGAACCTCGCGGGTCGCGGTATGACCGGCGTGCTCGGCGACGCGCGCTGGCGCGTCCTGTGGCCACGCGCGACGACCGCGCCCGGCAACGACGCGAGCGTCGTCGTGGAGTTCCGCGGTGGCGGGGTGCCGACCTCGCTGTTCCTCGGCGACCTCTCGGCCGCGGGCCAGCAGGCGATGAAAGCCGACGCGGGTCTTCTCGCCTCCTACGAGGTCGTCAAGGTCGCCCACCACGGCAGCGCCGATCAAGATGCGGCGCTCTACACGCGCCTGCGCCCCGCGGTGGCGCTCATCACCGTCGGCGAGAACGACTACGGGCACCCGCGCGGCGAGACGCTCACGCTGCTGACGACGTCCGGCGCCCGAGTGGCCCGCACCGATCGCGAGGGTCTCATAGCGGTGTGGCGGGATGCCGAGGGCCTGCGCCTCTGGCACGCACGCGCCGACACGGCCCCGGCGGACGGCGGGCGCAGTCCCGGTCCGCCGCCGCCAGGTCGGGCTGTCGCACCCGCCGGATAGGCTGGGGGCATGACCCCCGCCCCGCGTCGAGCCCCCGCCCGCAGCGGCGGCAAGAGCGCGTCGGCGATCCCGCAAGTGTCGTGGCGTGCACCGCAACCCGCCCCGATCGTGCTCGTCTCGGGCCCCGAAGAGGTCTGCGCCGAACGCGCCATCGCGGGCGTGCGCGACTACCTGCGCGCCGAAGACGCGAGCCTCGAGGTCTCCGACCTGCGCGCCGACGACTACGCCTCCGGTAGCCTCCTCGCGCTCACCTCTCCGTCGCTGTTCGGCGAGCCGCGGCTCGTGCGCGTGTCGGGTGTCGAGAAGTGCTCCGACGCGTTCCTCACCGAGGCGATCCGCTACCTCGAGGCGCCGCAAGACGGGGCGACCGTCGTGCTGCGGCACACCGGTTCGAGCGTCCGCGGCAAGAAGCTGCTCGACGCGATCCGCGCCGGCGCGGGTGGCGGCATCGAGATCGCCTGCCCCGCCGTCAAGCGCGACTCCGACCGGTTCGACTTCGCCGCGGGCGAGTTCCAGACGGCGCGCAAGCGCATCGCGCCCGTCGCGCTGCGCGCGCTCGTCGGGGCGTTCTCCGACGACCTCACCGAGCTCGCCGCCGCATGCCAGCAACTCATCGCCGACGTCCCCGGCGACGTCGACGAGCGCACCGTCGAGCGTTACTACGGTGGCCGCGTCGAGACATCCGCGTTCACCGTCGCCGACACTGCGATCGCCGGTCGCTACGGCGACGCGCTCGTCGCGCTCCGGCACGCGCTCGCCAGCGGCGCCGACCCCGTGCCCCTCGTCGCGGCGATCGCCTCGAAGCTGCGCACGATGGCCCGGGTCGCCGGCACGCGAGAGTCGTCGTCGGCACTCGCGGCCCGCCTCGGCATGAAGGACTGGCAGGTCGATCGGGCCCGCCGCGACCTCACCGGGTGGAACGAGGCCTCGCTCGGCATGGCCATCCAGGCGGCGGCGCGGGCGGATGCCGAGGTCAAGGGCGCCTCGCGCGACCCGGTCTTCGCCGTCGAGCGACTCGTCACCGTGATCGCGACGCGCGCGCCCTTCGGCGCCGCCTGACACGCCCCTTCGCGCCCGGGCGAGGCTGTGCTCCGGGCATCCCACACTCCCTCCGCTGCGTGTGCGGACCGGCTGTGCGCGTGGCTTCCTCTCGCTCCGCGAGGTGGCACGTGGGCACGTCTGCGGGGCGCGGAACAGGCGTCGAGGTGCCACCTGGGGCTCCTTCGTTCCCTGTTAGCGTGTCGTGGAGGAGGCCCCGATGAGCACGGATAGGACGCTGCGCGCACGGCTGGACGAGATCTTCGCCGCGCGCGATCGCGCGAGCATGGCTCCGACCATCACCGCGTTCCTCGAGGTGCTGGCCGAGCATCCGGACGACCCCGCCGTGCTCTACGAGGTCGGGGGAGCGTACGACACGGCCGGCGAGGAGGAGACCGCGCTCGGCTACTACCGCCGCGCGATGGCGGCGGGCCTGGAGGGGCGCTGGCTGCGCCAGTGCTACCTGCAGTACGGCAGCACCCTGCGGAACCTCGGTCGCTACGAGGAGAGTCTCGCCGTCTTCGACGAGGGCATCGCCCGGTACCCCGAATCGGAGTCGTTGGGGCTCTTCCGGGCGCTCACCGTGCACGCGGCGGGGCGCCCCCACGCCGCCCTCGCGGAGGTCCTCACCGTGATCGCCGATCGCTTTCCGACGGCGGAGGTGCAGCGCTACGACGCCGCGCTCCGCGGCAACGCCGCATACCTCGCTTCCCTCGATGCCGAGGACGTCTCGACCCCACCGGGCTGACGTTTCGTGGGCTGCCGCGCCCGTGGCATCCCGCCGCCCTTGCCCCCACGTGGCACTGCCTCACCCCTCGGGGTGGCCCGGAAGGTGCGAATGGGTCGGCACAGGCCGCAGACGCGAAAGAGCCCGTCCCACGCGGGGACAGGCTCTTTCAAAGAAGCGGCTCAGAGAGCGGCGACCTGCTTCGCGATGGCCGACTTGCGGTTCGCAGCCTGGTTCTCGTGGATGACGCCCTTGCTCACGGCCTTGTCGAGCTTCTTGGACGCCTTGGCGAGAGCCTTCTCGGCGGCGGCCTTGTCGCCGGCGGCGATGGCCTCGCGGGTGCGACGCACCTCGGTCTTCAGCTCGCTCTTGACGGCCTTGTTGCGCTCGTGCGCCTTCTCGTTGGTCTTGTTGCGCTTGATCTGCGACTTGATGTTGGCCACGACGGCTCTTTCGTTCGGAGTTTTCGATGGATGTGCCGGGGTGGCGGTAGAGGGGCGCCTCCGGCGGCGTGTGAGGTGGGACCCACACGCAAGCCAATCACCGAGTCTACCAGGTGGGCGCCCGGCCCCTCCAATCGGGCCGCCCAGGTGTCGACGCGCGCGGTGATCCACGGCGGCGCCGAGAACGCGGGTTCGCGGGCGCGCCGTGCCGAGGACGGATGCCGGGAGTGCGGCATGATCGGACCGCCGGCACCCGACCGGTAGCGTCTTCGACGAAGGAGTCGACTGTGCCCGACCGTTCCCCCGCAGACCGGCCCGCCACAGCGAACGAGCGCGCGGACACCACTGCCGCGCCTAAGCGCGTCGGCGCGCGCTGGTTCACCCTGTTCAGCCTTGCGTGGCTCGCGCTTTGGACGGCGCAGCTGACGCCCCTGCAGCTGTTGATCCCGTTGCAGCTCGACACTCCCGACGATGCCGACGGCTGGATCGCCGGCGTCGTCTCGTCGGGGCTCGTGCTGGCGGTCGGCGGTCTCGCCGGCGTCATCGCGGGCCCGCTCGCCGGTGGGCTCAGCGACCGCACGCGCGGCGCGTTCGGGCGGCGTCGTCCGTGGGCGCTCGGCGGTGTGGTGCTGGGCGCCCTCTCGCTGGTGGGAATCGCGTTCGCGCAGGGGCCGTGGGGGGTCGGCGTCGCGTGGGTGGGCGTCTCGGTCGGTGTCGCCGTGGCATCCGCCGCCTTCACCGCGCTCATCGCCGATCAGCTCACCGACCAGCGCGGCGCCGCATCGGCGGCGATCGCGTCGTCGCAAGCGGTCGGCATCGTCGTCGGGGTGGGCGTGATCGTGCTGCTCGGCCTCGGCGTCGTGACCGGCTATCTCGCCCTCGCCGGCTTTCTGCTCGTCGCCGGTGTCGTCGCCGCGCTCTGGCTGCCCGACCCGCCGGCGCCCGCCGCGTCGGCGTCGGCCCGCACCGTGCACACGCTGTCGCAGCGGCTCGCCGCGTTCCGCGACCACGACTTCGGGTGGCTGCTCTGGGGGCGCCTGATCGTCAATATCGGCAATGCGCTCGGCACCGGGCTCCTGCTGTTCTTTCTGCTCTACGGACTGCACCGCGACGCGGCGGGCGCCGAAGACGACCTGCTGCTGCTGATCGTCGTCTACACGGTGTTCGTCGTCGCGGCGTCGGTGATCGCGGGGAGCATCTCCGACCGCAGCGGTCACCGCATCGCCTTGACGGTCGGCTCGGCGGTGGTGCAGGGCGTCGCGGGGCTCGTCATCGCTTTCGCGCCGAGCTTCGAGACCACGTTGCTCGCCGCCGCGTTCCTGGGTATCGGTTACGGCGCGTACATGTCGGTCGGGCTCGCCCTGGCGACCGACCTGTTGCCGTTCCCCGACGACAGCGCCCGCGACCTCGCCTTCGTCAACGTGTCGGCGAGTCTCGGCCAGCTGCTCGGCCCGGTGATCGGTGCGGGCCTGGTCGCCCTCGTCGGTGGCTTCGTGCTGATGTTCGCCGTCGGGGGAGTGCTCCCGATCGCGGGTGGTCTCATGACCCTCGCGATCCGTCGTCGCCCGGCGGTGGCGTGACGCCGAGCCCGGTGAGACGAGCCGGGGCAGCGCTCAGGGCGCCGTCGCTGAGCCGGCCGCCGCCCGGACGTCGGATGCCGGGACGTCGGATTCCTCGGCATCCATCGTCGCGAGGGCGAGATCGAGCAGGGCGTTGAACACGCGCGGGCGCATCGCCGTGACGAGGTGGCTCGTGCGCGGCACGACGATGAGTTCGGCGTTCGGCACGAGCGAGGCGAACAGCCGCTCGTTCACGCGCAGCTGATCGAACTGGCCGTTGATGAACCAGGTCGGCACGGCGATGCGCCGGAGGGCCGCGAGCAGGTCGAGCACCGAGAGGCTTCGCAGGGCGACGTCTTGCGCGTCGTACGCGTAGCCGCCCGCGCCGAAGTCGGCCCGGGTCTCGGGCGGCAGGGTGCGGTCGAGCACCCACTCCGCGATGCGGAAGCCGCGGTCGGGCAGCCGGTCGAAACCGCGCGCCAGGGTGCGATAGGTCGCGAGCCCCACTCCGCGCGGGATCGCGGTGCACGAGGCGGCGATGAACGCGTCGACGGGCGGCCGGTCCTCGCTGCCGACGTAGGCGGTCGACACGAGTCCGCCCATCGAATGCCCGACGAGGAGCACCCGGCCCTCGGCCGCCGCGGCCTGCACGGCGTCGTCGATCGTCGCGAGCGCGCCGCTCAGGGTGAAGGTCTCGGTCATGCGCGTGCCGTGACCGGGCAGATCGACCGCCACCGCCGGCACCCCGCGCTCCTGCAGGTGGGCGAGCTGGGCGCGCCACATGGTCGCAGACGTGCGGATGCCGTGCACCATCACCACCGTCGTCGTCACGATCTCAGCCTAGGCGTCCCTCGTCGGCCGCGGGTCGACCCCCGCCGAGCCCGCGTCGACGCCGCGCCGACCCCGCGCCAACCGTGCGCACACCCGCGCACACGGCTGCGGCGCCGGGGGCGAGCCCCGACGCCGCAGCGACCGTCACCGTACAGACCCGTGCGTCAGAACAGCGCCCGCACCCGCACCGGCGCGCTCGTCGAACCCGAGGCGACGGTCGTGTCGGCGGGCTCGAAGGTCGCCGTGTAGGTGTGTGTGCCGAGCCCGAGTCGCCCGAGACGGTGCGTGGCGACACCGCGCGTGACGGGCACCGTGGCGATCACTTTCTCGCCCTCACGGAACACCACGACGCCCTCGGGCCGCGCGCCGCCCTGCTGCTGCACGTTCGCGACGAGCGTCGAGGGCAGGATGCGGTTGATGTGCACCGGCAGGATCGCGATGAGGCGCGTGGTGGTCGTCGCGGCGACCACCGCCCGCTCGACCGTGATCGGCACGGTGACGACGGTGCCCGATGCCGGGGCGGTGAGCGTGAGCGTCGCCGCGCCCGCTGGGGTGCCCGCCGGGAGGGTGACCGTCACGGTTGCCGCTCCCGCGGCGACCGGCACCTCGCCGAGGGCGGTGTCGCCGAGGGCGACCTGCAGGGTCGTGTTCTCGGGTGCGCCGCGGCTGGTGAGGTTGAGCCCGCCCACCTGGAAGGTGACCGCCTCGCCCGCGGTGGTCTTCGCGGGAACGCCGCTCACCTGCACGGCGTGCTTGGCGAACGAGGGTGCCAGCGGCGAGCCGTCGGCGATGTAGTCCATCCACGCCTCGTAGTCGACGAGGCCCGTGTCGACGTAGTCGGTGCCCTGCTGGAACACGCGGAAGTTGTCTCCGCCCGTCGCGAGGAACGAGAACGTGCCGATCCGGTAGCTCGCCGCCGGGTCGATCGGAGCGCCGTTCACGGTCACCGAGGTGATGCGCTGCCCTTCGGGCAGTGCTGCGTCGTACGTGTAGTGCACGTTGTCGGACAGCCCCAGCTGCAGGTACGGGCGCTGAGGCACCGAACCGTCGGGCCCGCGCTGCCACTGCTGCTCGAGCAGGGTCGTGAACTGGGCGCCCGTGAGCGTGACGAGCGCGAGCGTGTTGTTGAACGGCAGCACGGCGTTCGCCTGCGAGAACGAGATCGTTCCGTCGGCGAGGCCCGGTACCGCCGCCGCCCCGAACTCGGCCTGCGTGTTCCACAGCTCCGAGCGGAGGCCACCCGGGTTCGTCACACCGATCACGGCGCCGTTCGGCAGGGTCGACAGGCTGTCGCGCAGCATGTTGCCCACCGTGTTGCCGAGGGCCGATTCGCTCGCGCGGTCGTCGCGGGTGCCGCCGGTCCACACGCCGTCGACGAATGAACCGCCCGCGAAGGCCGTCGTAATGTCGGCCGACACCTCGCCGATGGCGGTGTTGCCGACCTCGGCGGCGGCGGCGAGCGCCTTCTTCACGATGGCATCCACCGCGGCGACGTTCGGATAGCTCGAGACGAGCTCGGCCGCCGGAGTGGTCGTGCGCTTCACGAGCTGTTCGGTGTGCGCGGTGACCGCGCCGGTGCCCGGCTCGATCGTCAGGGTGATCTTGCCGAGGTTCGCGCCGTACGAGCCGGTCTGCACGACCGGTCGGGTGCGGTCGGTGCCGGGGATCGGTGCCGACCAGGCGTATTCCTTGTGCGTGTGGCCGGTGAAGATCGCGGCGACCTTCGGGTCGGTGTCGTTCACGAGCGAGGCGAAGGCTCCGCCCGCGGCGAGCTCCTGATCCAGGGTCGCGCCGTCGGGCGTGCCCGCGCCGGCGCCCTCGTGGTACAGCGCCACCAGCACGTCGGCCTCGCCGTTCGACGGGTCTCCGTCGGTCAGCTGCGCGGCCACCCGGTTGACCGCGGCGACCGGGTCGCCGAAGTCGATCCCGCTGATGCCGTTCGGGCTCACGAGGGTCGGGGTCTCTTCGGTGACGGCGCCGATCACGCCGACGGTGAGGCTGCCGGCCTGAAGCAGCGCGTACTCCGGCAGCGCCGGCGTCGTCGTGCCCTTGAGGTACACGTTGGCGCCGAGCTGGGGGTAGTCGGATGCCTCCGACACGCGCCCCGAGAGGTCGTCGAACCCGCGGTCGAACTCGTGGTTGCCGACCGCCGAGGCCTGCAGCCCGAGCGCGTTCAGCACGTCGATCGTGGGCTGGTCTTTCGCGACCGACGACGCGAACAGCGAGGCGCCGATGTTGTCGCCCGCCGAGAGGAACAGGGTGGGGCCGGAGGCCGCCGCTCGCTGCTGCTCGACGGTGCCGGCGAAGGCGACCGTGTTCTGGTCGATGCGACCGTGGAAGTCGTTGATGCCGAGCAGGGTCAGTTCGACCGGGGGAGCGGCAGCGGCGAGGCCGACGAGCACCGGGTCGTGGTCGCTCGAGCGGTAGGCATCCGGCGCATAGAACTCCGTGCCGTGACTGCGGTAGCGGCTGTATTCGAGCGCGACCGACTCACCGGAGTTGATGTTCCAGATGTCGGCGCCCGTGGCACGGGCCTTCGCGCCGCCGCTCAGCAGGATGTGGTCGAGCGAGCCCGACAGCCCCGAGAAGCTGTACGACGAGGTCGGCACCCCGAAGGCGCTCGCCGCGTCGACGTAGCCGGCGTCGTAGAGCACCTGCAGCGGGTCTTCGTGCGTGTACGAGTTGAAGTCGCCGGCGAGGGCCACCGTGTCGACGTCGCCCCGGATGCCGGTGACCCAGTCACGCAGCGCCGTCGCCTGACGCACGCGCGACTCGTTCGACGACCCCTGGCCGTCACCGGCGTCGGCGTCACCCGGCCAGGGACCGGCGGAACCCTTCGACTTGAAGTGGTTCACGACGAAGAGGAACGGGTCGCCGCCCGAGACGGGGGTGAAGGCCTGTGCGATCGGTTCGCGGGCGTTCTGGAAGGCCTCGCCGTCGTCGCTCTGGTCGCCGAGGGCGCGGGAGTCGCCCACGCGTTCGACGGCGGCGGTGCGGTAGATGATCGCGTTCGTGATGACGTCTTGCTCGGCGGCGGGCGGCAGATCGCTCGACGACGGCACGAAGGCCCACGTGCCCGCACCGGCGGCGGCGTTGAGCGCGTCGACCAGGGTCGAGGTCGCCTCGTCGGTCTTCTCGCCGAGTGCGGCGGAGTTCTCGATCTCCATCAGGCCCACGACATCGGCATCCAGGGCGTTGATGGCCGTGACGATCTTCGCCTGCTGGCGACCGAGGTCGGCGGCGTCCCACGCTCCGCGCTGCGGGCAGCCGTCGCGCACGGTGACGCCGTCACCGAAGCGGTCTTTGTACGCCACGCACGAGGACGAATCGGTGCCGAGCGTCGTGAAGTAGTTGAGCACGTTGAACGACGCGAGCCGCACGTCGCCGCCGACCGCATCGGGGGCGGTGGTGCGGGGGTCGGAGAACGCGACGCCGTCGGTGCCCGAGCCGTCACCGGCGAGCGGCGCGGTGGGGTTCAGCTTCCACCCGTTGTTGCGGTAGTCGACGATCACCGGGTCGGTGAAGGTGACCGAGGCGCCCACGACGATCGGCTCCACGAGCGAGACGTAGGCCGGGGTGAGGGCGCTGTTGGCCGCCGAGAGGTAGTTGATGCTCGTGCCGTCGTCGAGAGTGACGGTGCGTGCGGCGTTGTCGGCGGTGACCGCGGCGGCCTCGGGCGTGCCGGGGCGTGCGGCGTCGGTGGGCTGGTGCAGCGGGGTGGTGCCGGCGGCGAGGCCGACCTCGCCGTACTGGTTGGTCGAGTAGGTGTTCGACACCGTGAACGGGCCCTGCGGCGCGATGAGCATCGACTCGAGCGATTCGCGCTGGGCGCCGTCGCTCGGCCACGTGACCGTCGCCGGTGTGGGTGCGGGCTGCGCGTCGATGCGCTGCGCGGCGCCGGGGGCGACGGTCAGCTCGGTGAGCCCGTTCCACTCCGACACGACGCCGGTGACCCGCACCGTGTCGCCCGTGGCGACCTCGGTCACGGCGCCGGGCGCATAGACGAAGAGGGCGTCGGATGCCGCGTGCGCGGCCAGGTCGATCGCTCCGCCCGTGCCCGAGGTCTGGATGACGTAGCCGTCGAACCCGCCGGTCGGGTAGGCGGCCGTGACGACACCCTCGGTGGTGACGGTCTGGCCGGCCAGCGGCGAGGCGTCACCCGTGCCCTGGATGTCGGCGATCGCGACCACGGTGGGGTCGGTCGGATCCGTCGGGTCGGTGGGATCGGTGGGATCGGTGGGGGCGGCGCCGAGCCCGGTGGGGGTGGGCGTTCCGGCGGTGAAGTCGGCCTTGTTGTCGCCCGAGTTCGCGAAGTCCGCCGCGCGGGCCACACTCGTGCCGTTCGTCGTCGCGGGGGCGGCGGCGCTGCCGGCGAAGTGGGTGGCGCCGCCCCAGCCGACGAGGTCGACCACGTCGGCGCGCGTGGCGATCCCGGTCGCTCCCGACAGGGCGGTCTGGTTCGAGACGAGGGCCACTTTGCCCTGCGCGCCGGCGAGGGCGATCGAGCCCTCGACGTCGGCGGTGAAGCCCGGCTGCGTGGCATCCGTGCCCGCCGCCTCGCCGATGAGCACCTGACCGCCCGCGGGCACCGTGATGCCGCTCAGCGGCGTCACCTGCCACGAGGCGCCCGTCGCCGAGGCGTACTGCACGCTGAAGGCCGAGAGGTCGACCGGCGCGCCCGAGACGTTGGCGAGCTCGATGAAGTCGCGGTTGAACGCGCCGCCGTTGTTGCCGCCGCCGCCGTAGACCTCCGAGATCACCACCGGAGCGCCGGGGCCCGCGGCCGCGTGCGCCACGGGAGCGAAGATCACGCCCGCGGCGACCGTCGCGAACACGGTCGCCACCGCGAGGCCGCGCCGCGCGTGCGGACGGATCGCGGGGTGCGAGGGGGAGGAAGGGGGCGGGGGCACAGGGCGTGCGTTCGTCACGATGATCTCTCCGGGGCGAGCCGAGCGCGACTGGGGGTTTCGCGCAGTGGACGGCCGCCAGATCGAGCATTCTTGCCCGCGGCTCCCGCTGACAAGAGACAGATCGGTTAACTCTTTCTCATGCGTGGTTTCGCTGGCGTGTCTGCGCGGTGGTCGATATCGTTCGATCCCGCACGGCGGCGGCCGAGGCATCCGACGTTCGCAGGGCCACGCGCCGGTAGACTCGACGAGACATGTCACCCCGTGCCTCAAAGCCTCTCGAGCCGTCTGCGACCCCTCCAGAGCTGATCCGCAACTTCTGCATCATCGCCCACATCGACCACGGCAAGTCCACGCTGGCCGACCGCATGCTGCAGATCACCGGCGTGGTCAGCGACCGCGACATGCGCGCGCAGTACCTCGACCGTATGGACATCGAGCGCGAGCGCGGCATCACGATCAAGAGCCAGGCCGTGCGCATGCCGTGGCAGACAGAGGCCGGCACGTTCGCCCTCAACATGATCGACACGCCCGGTCACGTCGACTTCACCTACGAGGTGTCGCGCTCGCTCGCCGCGTGCGAGGGAGCGATCCTGCTCGTCGACGCGGCCCAGGGCATCGAGGCGCAGACGCTCGCGAACCTCTATCTCGCCCTCGAGAACGATCTGCAGATCATCCCTGTGCTCAACAAGATCGACCTCCCCGCGGCCGACCCCGAGAAGTACGCGGCCGAGCTCGCGAACCTCATCGGCGGCAAGCCCGAAGACGTCCTTCGGGTGAGCGGCAAGACCGGCATGGGCGTCGAAGAGCTGCTCGACCTCATCGTCGAGAAGATCCCCGCCCCGACGGGCGACGCTACGGCACCGGCGCGGGCCATGATCTTCGACTCGGTGTACGACGCGTACCGCGGCGTCGTCACGTACGTCCGCATGATCGACGGCAAGCTCGAGCCGCGCGAGCGCATTCAGATGATGTCGACCCGCGCGACGCACGAACTCATCGAGATCGGCGTGTCGAGCCCCGAGCCGGTGCCCACGAAGGGGCTCGGCGTCGGTGAGGTGGGTTACCTCATCACAGGCGTGAAAGACGTGCGCCAGTCGAAGGTCGGCGACACGATCACGAACCAGCGCAAGCCCGCCTCCGAAGCGCTCGCCGGCTACACCGACCCCAAGCCCATGGTCTTCTCGGGCATCTACCCGATCGACGGCAGCGACTACGCAGACCTGCGTGAAGCGCTCGACAAGCTGAAGCTGTCGGATGCCTCGCTGCAGTACGAGCCAGAGACCTCGGTCGCGCTCGGTTTCGGCTTCCGCGCCGGATTCCTGGGTCTGCTGCACCTCGAGATCATCACCGAGCGGCTCTCGCGCGAGTTCGACCTCGACCTCATCACGACGGCCCCCTCGGTCACCTACGAGGTGACGACCGACACGGGCGAGCAGGTCGTCGTCACGAACCCCAGCGAGTACCCCGACGGCCGCGTGGCGTCGGTGTCGGAACCCGTCGTGAAGGTCGGCATCCTGCTGCCGAAGGACTACGTAGGCACCGTCATGGAGCTCTGCCAGTCGCGCCGCGGCACCCTGCTCGGCATGGACTACCTCAGCGAAGACCGGGTGGAGCTGCGCTACAACATGCCGCTCGGCGAGATCGTCTTCGACTTCTTCGACCAGCTGAAGTCGAAGACGCAAGGCTACGCCTCGCTCGATTACGAGCCTGCCGGGTCGCAAGAGGCCGATCTCGTCAAGGTCGACATCCTGCTGCAGGGCGAGAAGGTCGATGCCTTCTCGTCGATCGTGCACCGCGAGAAGGCCTACGCCTACGGCACCCTCATGACCGAGCGGCTGCGCAAGCTCATTCCGCGCCAGCAGTTCGAGGTGCCTATCCAGGCCGCGATCGGTGCGCGCATCATCGCGCGCGAGAACATCCGCGCCATCCGCAAGGACGTGCTCGCCAAGTGTTACGGCGGTGACATCACCCGCAAGCGCAAGCTGCTCGAGAAGCAGAAAGAGGGCAAGAAGCGCATGAAGATGGTGGGCCGCGTCGAGGTGCCGCAGGAGGCGTTCATCGCGGCGCTCTCGGGCGACGTCGAGACCAAGAAGTAGCGCCCGGTTAGGCTGGACGGCATGCGCCGCGGGAACTTCCAAGAGGGCACGGTCGACTACGCCGCCGTGGGGTCGACGCACGCCCACGACCTCATGAGCTACCCGCCCGAGCGGAGCATTCCGGCCGAGGCGTCGTGGCGACTGGGCAGTGGCGAGGCGCGGTTCGCGTCGTCGGCCGACGCCCTGCTGTCGTGGGCGGCACTGCGCGGCGCGGGACTGCGGATCTCCGACGTCCGCCCCGCGTCCGGTCCGATGTATTCGGGCGTCGGGTTCGACGCCGAAGGGTCGCCCGTGGCGCCGAGCCGCCTCGAAGCCGACCAGCGCTTCGACGCCGACGGCACGCCGTACGTGGCCGCGGGCACGACCGTGCGCGTGCACGGCCGGGTCAAGGGCATGAACGCCGACGGCGAGCTGCGCGTGATCTCGGCCACCGAAGAGCCGCGCCGCGTCGCGTTCGCGCTCGGCACGGTGGGCTCGTCGGTCGTCAGCGGCGAGGAGTCGTTCGCGATCGAGTGGGACGACACCGACGAGGTGCGTTTCGTCGTCCGCGCGTTCGACCGCCCGGTCTCCACCCTCTACCGCCTGGTCCCGCCGCTCGTGAAGCGGCGGCGGCGAGAGCTCTTCCAGGGCTACCTGCGCGCGATCTCGCCGCTGTTCACCACGCCGTCCTGATGGGGTCTGCTCTTCCCCTCGGCGACCCGGCGCCCGCCGACGGCGCGCTGCCCGGCGACATCGCGATCGATCCGGATCGCGACTTCGGCGTCTATCTGCACGTTCCGTTCTGTCGCGTGCGCTGCGGCTACTGCGACTTCAACACCTACACCGCCACGGAACTGCGCGGCGCCCGGCAAGACGCCTACGCCGACGAGGTGCTGCGCGAGATCGCGCTGTCGCGAGACGTGCTCTGGGCGCGCGGAGCGCTGCGTGAGGCATCCACCGTGTTCTTCGGCGGCGGAACGCCGACGCTCCTGCCCGGCGGCGACCTGGCGCGCATGCTGGGCGGCATCCGCGAGACGTTCGGGCTGAAGGCGGATGCCGAGGTCACGGTCGAGGCGAACCCCGATACGGTGACGCGCGAGCTCGCCGCCGAGCTTGCCGCCGCGGGCGTCACGCGCCTGTCGATCGGCATGCAGTCGGCCGTGCCGCACGTGCTCGCCGCGCTCGACCGCACGCATGATCCGGCGAATGTCGCGACGGCCGTCGCCGCCGCCCGGGGTGCGGGGCTCGATGTGAGCGTCGACCTGATCTACGGCGCGCCCGGCGAGTCACTCGCCGACTGGGAGGCGTCGGTGCGCACCGCGATCGACCTCGCCCCCGACCACATCTCGGCCTACGCCCTCATCATCGAAGAGGGCACGCAGCTCGCCCGGCAGATCAGGCGGGGCGAAGTTCCCGCCCCCGACGACGACCTGCAGGCCGACATGTACGAGCTCGTCGACGACCTGCTCGCGGCGGCCGGGTTCGACTGGTACGAGGTCTCGAACTGGGCGACCTCTCCCGGGCACCGCTCGCGGCACAACCTCGCCTATTGGCGCGGTACCGACTGGTGGGGGTACGGCCCCGGCGCGCACAGCCACGTCGACGGGCTGCGATGGTGGAACGTCAAGCACCCCGCCGCGTACGCGCAGCGCCTCGCCGCGGGGCAGTCGCCCGCGGCCGCCCGGGAGCGACCGGATGCCGCGGCGCGCCGCCTCGAAGACGTGCTGTTGCGCTCGCGCATCTCCGACGGTCTCGCGGTGTCGGAGCTCGAGGGCGAAGGGCGCCACGCCGTGGCATCCCTCATCGCCGACGGCCTCATCGACGGCGCCGCCGCCGTGCGCGGCCGCGTCGTGCTCACGCGGCGCGGGCGCCTGCTCGCCGACGCCGTCGTGCGGGCGCTCACCGCCTGAGCGGGTCTTCGGCGTTTCGCGGGTCGCTTCCTGTCGGAATCAGGGCGTCAGAGCGGCGCGAACAGCCCCGCGAACGCCCGCACCGGCTCACGCGGGGAGGGAGTCCAGCGCCTCGGCGCGCCGCAGCGCGGTGACGCGCGAGGGCACGTCGTAGAGCTGCACCTCGCGGTCCGACCCGTGTTGCGGCCACCCTGGATCGCCGGTCTGCGCGACGCGCACCCAGTCGGCGTGCATGCGTGCGGCGAGTTCGCGGGGAGCGTCGGGGCCGACGACGACCTGCGAATCGGATGCCTCGACCCGGTCGAACACGAAGCCGATGTCGATCGCGTGCGCGGCCCGCAGGTCGCGGACGGGGCTCGGCCAGGCGAGCTCGTACACGTGGGTCGGGGCTGTCCGCGCGGCGGCGACGCGCACCGCGGGGCCGCGCAGCATGCGATCGGTCACGATCTGACCGAGGATCTCGCCCGGCGACGCTCCGGGGAACGCCGCGCGGTAGGCGCGCACTGCGCGCCGGGGCACGCCGGTCGCGAGGCGCGCGAGGGTGAGCTTCAACGCGCTGATGCCGGCGAGCTGCTCGGGCGTGAACCACAGCCGGTACTCGTCGGTGTTCGTGCCGATGACGAGGGGGATGTCGACGGTCTGCAGCGCGACGTCGGGCGAGACCGGCAGTGTCTCGGGATCGACGGCGAGGGCGTAGCCGGGGGTGCCGGAGAGCGGGTTCGACCCTTCCGCGAGGCGTCGTCGTGCGTCGAGCAGTGCGCGGGGCGACGTGTTGGCGAACGCCTCGCGCGTCGCGGCGATCCCGAGGTCTTTCGCGAGGGCGCGGGTGACACGCCCGGCGCGCTCCGGCGCGTCGGCCCCGACTGGATGATCGCCGCGACGGGGATCGCCGCGGTGTCGGGGCGCGAGAGGAGCGCGGCGACGAGCGCGCCGCCGGCCGACTCGCCGAAGATCGTGATGCGTGCCGGGTCTCCGCCGAACCGAGCGATCTCGCGCTGCACCCACAGGAGCCCCGCGGCCGCACCGCACACCCGACCCTTCGACGTCGTGACGGTGGGGCGGAGGTCGGCATCGGCGCGCATACGGCTCATCGTAGGGTCACCGCGATAGGATTGGCACTCGGTAGCCAGGAGTGCCAACCCGGAGGAGGATCGATGGTCTCGGAGCGCGGACTGCAGGTCCTGCGTGCGATCGTGCAGGACTACGTCGACACGAACGAGCCGGTCGGCAGCAAGACGATCGTCGATCGCCACCAGTTCGGTGTCTCGGCCGCCACGATCCGCAACGACATGGCCCTTCTCGAAGACGAAGAGCTCATCGCCGCGCCGCACACCTCGTCGGGCCGCGTGCCCACCGACAAGGGCTATCGCGTGTTCGTCGACCACCTGTCGCAGCTGCGTCCGCTCTCGGGCGCGCAGCGCTCGGCGATCTCGACGTTCCTGGCCGATCCGGTCGATCTCGACGACCTGCTCACCCGCACGGTGCGCGCCCTCACCCAGCTCACCGGCCAGGTCGCGATCGTGCAGTACCCGTCGTTCGCACGCGCGAGCGTGTCGCACGTCGAGTTCGTGCACCTCGGCGGCGCCCGCGTCGTCGTGATCGTCGTCACCGACACGGGGCGCGTGTCGCAGCGCGTCGCGTTCCTGCAGGGCGAGCTCGACGCCGACGACGTCGCACAGGTGAAGGCGCGGCTCGCGGCGCTCGTCACCGGCAAGCCGGTCGCCGACGCCGCGCAGGCGATCGACGACCTCGTCGCGGCCCCCGAGGCATCCACCCGCGTCGACGCCGCCGTGCGCGCCGTCGCGAGGATCGTCGCCGAAGAGCTCGACGAGTTCCGTCAAGACAAGCTCGTCATGGCCGGGACCGCGACCCTGGCCCGCCGCGAGGGAGACTTCCGCGGCAGCATCTACCCGCTCCTCGAGGCGATCGAGGAGCAGGTCACCCTGCTGCGCCTCATGGGCGAGATGGTCGCCGACGATCAGGGCCTCGCCGCGAGCATCGGGCGTGAGAACGCGCCGTTCGGTCTCGGCGAGGCATCCGTCGTGACGAGCGACTACGACGGTGCCGGCACGCGCGCGCGTCTGGGGCTGCTCGGCCCCATGCGCATGGACTACCCCACCAACCTCGCGGCGGTCCGCGCCGTCGCGCACTACCTCAGCCGGCTGCTCGACGAAGACGAATCGTCGCGCTGAGCAGCCCCCTCCCTGTCATCCACCGCGCCCGAAGGGGCGCCGAAAGGCGATTGTGGCCGATCACTACGAAGTACTGGGCGTCGCGCGCGACGCGAGCCCCGACGAGATCAAGAAGGCGTACCGGCGCCTCGCACGCGAGCTGCACCCCGACGTCAACCCCGGCGAAGACGCGTCGGAGCGCTTCAAGCTCGTCACCCACGCGTACGACGTGCTGAGCGACCCCGAGCAGCGCCAGCGCTACGACCTCGGCGGCGACGGATCGCCGTTCGGCGGGGGCGGAGGCGCGGGCTTCGGCGGGTTCGGTGACATCTTCGAGACGTTCTTCGGCGGCGGGGGTGCGCGAAACGCCCGGCCGAGGTCGCGGCGCGAGCGGGGGCAGGATGCCTTGGTGCGCGTCACCCTCGACCTCAAGGACGTCGTCTTCGGCACGCACCGCGACCTCGAGGTCGACACGGCCGTGCTCTGCGAGACCTGCGAGGGCTCGTGCTGCCAGCCCGGCACCCAGCCGGTGAGCTGTGACATCTGCCACGGCTCGGGCCAGGTGCAGCGCACGGTCCGGAGCCTCCTCGGCAACGTCGTCACCTCCCTACCGTGCACCACGTGCCAGGGCTACGGCACGACGATCCCGTACCCGTGCGCCAGCTGCCAGGGCCAGGGCCGCGTGCGCGCGCGCCGCACGGTCTCGGTCGACATCCCCGCCGGTGTCGAGACGGGGCTGCGGCTGCAGCTGCCCGGCTCGGGCGAGGTGGGCCCGGCGGGCGGCCCGAACGGCGACCTGTATCTCGAGGTCACCGTCGCGCACGACGACGTCTTCAGCCGTGACGGCGACGACCTGCTCGCGACCCTCGAGGTGTCGATGCCCGACGCGATCCTCGGCGCGAACACGACCATCACCTCGCTCGACGGCGACGTCGACCTCGAGGTGCGCCCCGGCGTGCAGTCGGGCGACGTGCTCACGATCAAGGGACGCGGCATCACACCGCTGCGCGGCGGCAACCGCGGCGACCTGCGCGTGGGCGTGCAGGTGGTGACCCCGACGAAGCTGGATGCCAAGACGCGCGCGCTCATCGAGGACTTCAAGAAGAAGACCAAGTCGCCGGAGCCGCAGCTCGCCCAGTTCCACCAGGGCCTGTTCTCCAAGCTCCGCGACCGGTTCCGGGGCTGAGGCGGCCGCGGTGGCGCTGCACTTCCTCGTCGAAGACCTGGCTGCGGATGCCGGGGCGGGCGACGACGTCGAGATCACCGGCACCGAGGCGCACCATGCCGCCGTGGTGCGCCGCGTGCGCGTCGGCGAGACGGTGACCGTCGGCGACGGCGCGGGCGCGTGGCTCGAGGGCGAGGTGACGGATGCCGCGCCCAAACGCGTCGTCGTCCGGCTCACCGCCCGCACCGACACCCCGTCGCCGCGCCCCGCGATCGTGCTCGTGCAGGCGCTCGCCAAGGGCGACCGTGACGAGCTTGCGGTGCAGGCGGCGACCGAGCTCGGTGCGGACGAGATCGTGCCGTGGCAGGCCGCCCGGAGCGTCTCGCGCTGGGACGCGGCGAAGGCCGCGAAGGGCGTCGCCCGCTGGCAGCAGATCGTGCGCGAGGCGGCCAAGCAAGCGCACCGCGCGTGGGTGCCGCGCGTGACCGACCCGGTGACGTCGGCCGCTCTCGCGGTGCGGGCCGGCACGGATCGCGTGCTGGTGCTGGAGCCGACGGCATCCGCCCCGCTCTCGGGCATCGAGATCGCCGACGGCGACGATCGCGCTCTCGTGCTCGTCGTCGGCCCCGAGGGCGGCGTCGCTCCCGACGAGCTCGAGGCGCTGGCGGCGGCGGGTGCCGAGCTCGTGCGGCTCGGTGACACCGTGCTGCGCACCTCGACCGCCGGTCCCGCCGCGCTCGCGCTGCTGAACGCGCGTCTCGGGCGCTGGTGACCGGCTCCGCGGCACGCCCCGGCGCAGCGCGGGCAGGCCGCCATAGACTGGAGACATGAGCGAGTCGTCGATCTTCAGCCGCATCTACCGGGGTGAGATCCCGTCGGAGATCATCGCCGAAACCGAGAACGTGTTCGCGATCCGCGACATCGCACCCCAGGCGCCGGTGCACCTGCTCGTGATCCCGAAGACCGGCGAATACCGCGACGTCGTCGAGCTCGCGGCGGGCGATCCGGTGCTCCTCAGCGAGATGATCGGGCTCGCGAACGAACTCGCCGCCGAATACGCCGACGGCGACTTCCGTCTGATTTTCAACACCGGCGCGGGTGCCGGGCAGACGGTGTTCCACGTGCACGCGCACGTGCTGGCGGGCGGCCTTTCCGAAGGGAGCCTCGATGGCTGACGATTCGGGATCGGGCGCGCCGGGCGAGGTCGTCGAGCGCATCTACGCCGACGGCATCGCGATGGTGCAGCTGCTCGGCCCGCAAGACCGTTTGTTGCGCGTCGTCGAGCGCGAGCACCGCGACGTGCAGGTGCACGTGCGCGGCAACGAGATCACGCTGAGCGGTGAGGCGGATGCCGTGGCGCGCGCCCGCGCGCTCGTCGACGAGCTCATCGCGCTCTCGCGCAGCGGGCAGGGGCTCGACCCCGCCGATGTCGCGACGAGCGAGCGCATTCTGCGCGCCGAGACGGGCGACCGCCCCTCCGACGTGCTCGGCGGCGAGGCGATCCTGTCGTCGCGCGGCCGCGTCATCCGCCCGAAGACGCTCGGCCAGAAGGCGTACGTCGACGCGATCGACGAGAACACGATCACGTTCGGCATCGGCCCCGCGGGCACCGGCAAGACCTACCTCGCGATGGCCAAGGCCGTGCAGGCGCTGCAGCGCAAAGAAGTCAGCCGCATCATCCTCAGCCGCCCGGCGATCGAGGCGGGGGAGCGGCTCGGGTTCTTGCCCGGCACGCTCAACGACAAGATCGACCCGTACCTCAGGCCGCTCTACGACGCGCTCAACGAGATGATGGACCCCGAGATCGTGCCGAAGCTCATGGCCTCGGGCACCATCGAGGTCGCGCCCCTCGCCTACATGCGCGGCAGGACGCTGAACGACTCGTTCGTCGTGCTCGACGAGGCGCAGAACACCACGCCCGAGCAGATGAAGATGTTCCTCACCCGGCTCGGGTTCGGCACCCGCATGGTCGTCACCGGCGACATCACCCAGATCGACCTTCCCGCGGGGGCGTCGGGCCTGCGGCTCGTCACCCGCGTGCTGAAAGACATCGACGACATCGAATTCAGCTACCTCACGAGCGACGACGTCGTACGCCACACCCTCGTCGGGCGCATCGTCGACGCGTACACCGAATACGACGAGCAGCGGCTCGCCGACCGACGCGAGCGCGACGAGGCATCCGCGTTCGTGGCATCCAAAGATCCCGCCAATCGCGCCCAGCGCCGCGGCCAGCAGTCCCGGCCCGGCGGCCCCCGAGACCACCTTCCCAAGCGAGGCATGTCATGACCATCGAGATCACCAACGAGTCGGGCGTCGAGGTCGATGAGACGGTGCTGCTGCGGCTCACCGAGCACAACCTTGCCGAGCTGCACGTCAGCCCGGATGCCGACATCGCGATCCTCCTCGTCGACGAGGGCGCCATGGAGGCGCTGCACGTGCAGTGGATGGACGAGCCGGGCCCGACCGACGTGCTGAGCTTTCCGATGGACGAGCTGCGCCCCGGCACGCAGGAGGAGCCGACCCCGGCCGGTCTCCTAGGCGACATTGTGCTGTGCCCGCAGGTCGCGGAGACCCAGGCGCTGGCGGCGAAGCACTCGACGCTCGACGAGCTGATCCTGCTGACGACGCATGGCACGCTCCACCTCCTCGGCTTCGATCACGCCGAGCCCGCGGAGGAGCGCGAGATGTTCGGGCTGCAGCGCGAGCTGATCGCGTCCTTCCAGGCCACCGAACGCCGACGACGCGCATGACACCGATCCTGCTGCTGATCGCTGCGGGCCTGCTCGTCGCCCTCGGCGGACTCATGGCCGCTCTCGACGCCGCCCTGGGGGTCACCTCCCGCGCCGACCTGCACGACCTGGCCGCCTCGGGCCGGAACAGCGCCGCGCTCGGTCGCATCGCCGCCGATCCCGAGGCGCACGGCAACGCCGTCGTCTTCATCCGCATCCTCGCCGAGACGGCCGCCGCCGTGCTCGTCACCGCGGCGTTCACGATCATCTTCGACAACATCTGGTGGGCGCTGCTGGCCGCCGCGGTGCTCATGACCGCGGTCTCGTTCGTGCTCGTCGGCGCGAGCCCCCGCGCCGTCGGCCGCCAGCACGCGCGGGGCCTGCTGCGCGGCGGCGCGCCCATCGTGCGCGGCGCCCGCATCGTGCTCGGCCCCCTCGCGCACCTGCTGGTCGTGCTCGGCGACCGCGTGACGCCCGGCATCCACCGCGGCACCTCGTTCGCGAGCGAAGAGCAGCTGCTGTCGATGGTCGACGAGGCCGCCTCGCAAGACCTCATCGAAGAAGACGACCGCGAGCTCATCCACTCGGTGTTCGATTTCACCGACACGTTCGTGCGTGCCGTCATGGTGCCCCGCACCGACATGGTGACGATGGATGCCTCGGCCACCACCCAGCAGGCGATGCAGCTCTTCCTCGACAAGGGCGTCTCGCGCGTGCCGATCTCGGACGGCGACGACATCACCGGCGTCGTCTACCTGAAAGACCTCGTGCAGTTCGCCTTCCGCGACGAGTCGGCGTGGCGCGACGCGCCGGTCATGCAGATCGCACGGCCCGCCGTCTTCGTGCCCGAATCGATGAAGGCCGAGACGCTCCTGCAGCAGATGAAGCGGGATGCCGTGCACGTGTGCCTCGTCGTCGACGAGTACGGCGGCGTGTCGGGGCTCGTGACGCTCGAAGACCTCATCGAAGAGCTGGTCGGCGAGATCGCCGACGAGTACGACCCGCGCTCGAGCGAGATCGTCGACCTCGGCGACGGGCGCTACCGCGTGAGTGCGCGCCTCGGCCTCGACGAGGTGGGGGAGCTGTTCGGCGTCGAGCTCGACGACGACGACGTCGATTCGATCGGTGGCCTGCTCGGCAAGCTGCTCGAGCGTGTGCCGCTCCCCGGCGCCCGCGTGGAATACGGCGGACTCGTGCTCACCGGCGGCACCTCACGGGGGCGTGGCCGCGGTCTTGCCACCGTGTTCGTCGAGCGCAGCAGCGCCCTCGCGGCCGCCGATGCCGCTTTCGGCGGCACCCCCTCGCAGACCCGCGCCCCGCGCACCGGCGCCATCGCGGTGCAGAAAGGCGAAGACAGATGACCGACCACCGCTCCGGATTCGTGACCTTCGTGGGAAGGCCGAACGTCGGCAAGTCCACGCTCACCAACGCCCTCGTCGGCGAGAAGGTGGCGATCACCTCCGACAAGCCGCAGACCACGCGCCGTGCGATCCGTGGGATCGTGAACCGTCCCGCGGGGCAGCTCGTGATCGTCGACACCCCCGGCATCCACAAACCGCGCACCCTGCTCGGTCAGCGACTCAACGACCTCGTCGAGCAGGTGCTCGGCGACGTCGACGTGATCTGCTTTCTGGTGCCCGCCACCGAGAAGGTCGGCCCGGGTGACCGGCGCATCGCCGCATCGCTCGACGGGTACCCGCGGGCGAAGAAGGTCGCCGTCGTGACCAAGACCGATATCGCCTCGCGCGAGCAGATCACCGAGCGCCTCATGGAGGCCGACAGTCTGCGCGAAGACTGGGCCGCTGTCATCCCGCTCTCGGCGATCGCGCCCGTCTCGGTCGACGGGCACGGCCAGCTCGACGTGCTCGCCGATGAGCTGCTCGCGCTCATGCCCCAGGGCCCCGCGCTCTACGAAGCGGGCGTCGTCACCGACGAGTCGCTCGAAGACCGCATCGCCGAGATCATCCGCGAAGCAGCCCTCGACGGGGTGCGCGACGAGCTGCCGCACTCGATCGCCGTGACGATCGACGACATCTCCGAGCGCGACACCGGGTCGATGACCGACATCTACGCCAGCGTCGTCGTCGAACGTGACAGCCAGAAGGCGATCATCATCGGTCACAAGGGCTCACGGCTCGCGTCGGTCGGGGCTCGGGCGCGCGCGCAGATCGAGCCTCTCGTCGGCACGAAGGTGTTCCTCAAGCTCCACGTCCGCGTGGCCAAGGAGTGGCAGCGCGACCCGAAGCAGCTCGGCCGACTCGGGTTCTAACGCGCAGACCGGCGGGAGCATCCTTCTGAGGATGCTCCCGCCGGTCTTTCCGCGAGGGGGCTGGGTCAGGGGCGACCGCCGCCGCCTCCGCCGCCCATCATCTGGTTGGTGAGGGCGGTGACGCTCTCGCCGTTGACGGTGATCGTGCCGCCGGTCAGCGTGCCGGTGCCGTCGTAGTCGAACGGCGACTGGGCGGTGATGTTGAGCGTTCCACCCGTGATCGTGAGATCACCGTTGCTGTCGATCGCGTCGGTGTCGCCCGAGCCCATCGTGATCGAGATGTCGCCTCCGTTGATCGTGATGCTCAGGCCCGAGGTGACGATCGCCGAGGCCGAGGCGTTGATGCCGTCGTCCGAGGCATTCAGGGTGATCGTGCCGCCGTCGATCACGATGACGGGCGCTTCGATCCCCTCGACGGAGGTCTGGATGTCGATCGTGCCCCCCGTGATCGAGAGGGACTGCTCGGCCTTGATCGCGTCGTCACCGGCGCGGATCGTCAGCTGGCCGCCGGTGATCGTGAGCACGCCCTTGCCCGCATCGGTGTCGTTGCTCGATTTCAGTGCGTCTTGCGCGGCGTCGATGGTGATCGTGCCGCCGGTGATCGTCAGCGAGTCCTTGCCGCGGATGCCGTCGTCGACGCTCGTCACGGCGATCGTGCCGCCGAGGATCGACAGGTCGTCTTTGCCGACGATCGCGTCGGCGAAGTTCGAGGTCACCGAGAGCGAACCGGAACCCGTGATGTAGAGGTCGTCCGACGAGTAGATGGCGCCGTCGATCGATTCGTCGCTGCGCGTGGCGGCATCGCTCACAGTGTTCGTCGAGCCCTCCGCCAATTCGATCACGGTGAGTTCCGCGCCATCGACCTGGATGGCCGCGCCGGCCGAGCTCGCGATCGTCACGCCGTTCAGCACGAGGCGCACCGCTCCGTCGGAGTTGACGACCACCTGGCCCGTCGTCGATCCCGACAGCACGTAGGTGCCCGCCGCGGTGATGGTCGTTCCCGCATCGGTCAGCGTCACCTCGGTGGTGGGGAGCGTGCTCCAGTCGACGTCGACCCCTTCGACGGTCGAACTCACCGTCGAGGTCGTCTCGACGGTCGCGGCGGTCGAGGCCACCGCGGTCGGCGTCGAGGTGCTGGCCGCCTCGAGGGTCGTCGCCCCGCATCCCGCGAGCAGCAGGGTCGCGGTGATCACTCCCGCAGCGATCTTGGTACGTCGTCTCATCATCGTCTCCTGTGGTCTCGTGAGTGTTCCGTGAACACAGTCCAACGCTCCGTCATATGTCTCGCCTATGAGCGATCTATGATGAAGTGATCTGTTCGTGACGACGGCGCAGCGGGTGTAACCTGTCCCCATGCGCTTCGGCCAGCTTCTCCTTAGCTGCCGCGACGAGGCCTCGATCTAGGGCCTTCCTCGTCGCGGAGCTTGTCGTTGGTGCGACGACCACTGGCCCGCCAGACCCGACGAGACAGAAGCGACCATGATGGACAACACCCAGAAGCCCTCCGGCATGCCGGTACACAAGTACCGCCCGTACCACGAGCAGATCCGCGTGGACCTGCCCGACCGCACGTGGCCCGACGCCCGCATCACGAAGGCGCCGCGCTGGTGCGCGGTCGACCTGCGCGACGGCAACCAGGCCCTCATCGACCCGATGAGCCCCGAGCGCAAGCGCATCATGTTCGACCTGCTGGTGAGCATGGGCTACAAGGAGATCGAGGTGGGCTTCCCCTCGGCATCCCAGACCGATTTCGACTTCGTGCGTCAGCTGATCGACGACGGGGCGATCCCCGACGACGTGACGATCCAGGTACTGACGCAGGCGCGCGAGCACCTCATCGAGCGCACGTACGAGGCGATCGCCGGGGCGCGACAGGCCATCGTGCACCTGTACAACTCGACGAGCGTGCTGCAGCGCGAGGTCGTCTTCCGCAGCGACAAGCAGGGCATCGTCGACATCGCCCTGAACGGCGCGCGCCTGTGCCGTGAGTTCGAGAAGCGCATTCCGCAGACGCGGGTCTTCTACGAATACTCGCCCGAGTCGTACACCGGCACCGAGCTCGAGTTCGCCCTCGACGTCTGCAACCAGGTGATCGAGGTCTTCGAGCCGACCCCCGAGCGCAAGGTCATCATCAACCTGCCCTCGACGGTCGAGATGGCGACGCCCAACGTCTACGCCGACTCGATCGAGTGGATGAGCCGCCGCCTCGCGCACCGCGAGAACATCATCCTGTCGCTGCACCCGCACAACGACCGCGGCACCGCGATCGCCGCCGCAGAGCTCGGCTACATGGCCGGCGCCGACCGCATCGAAGGATGCCTGTTCGGCAACGGCGAGCGCACCGGCAACGTCGACCTGGTCGCGCTCGGTGTGAACCTGCTGACCCAGGGTGTCGACCCCGAGATCGACTTCGGCGACATCGACCAGGTCAAGCGCACCGCCGAATACTGCAACCAGCTGCGCGTGCACGAGCGGAGCCCCTGGGCGGGCGACCTCGTCTTCACGGCGTTCAGCGGGTCGCATCAAGACGCCATCAAGAAGGGGTTCGAGGCGATGGATGCCCGGGCCGAGGCATCCGGCGTCACGGTCGACGAGATCGAGTGGGCAGTGCCCTACCTGCCCATCGACCCGAAGGACCTCGGCCGTTCGTACGAGGCGGTCATCCGGGTCAACTCGCAGTCGGGCAAGGGCGGCGTCGCCTACCTGCTGAAGACCGACCACGCCCTCGACCTGCCGCGCAAGCTCCAGATCGAGTTCTCGGGAGTCGTGCAGGCGAAGACGGATGCCGAGGGTGGCGAGGTCTCGAGCGAGCAGATCTGGGCCGCGTTCAGCGACGAGTACCTGCCCGCAGCCGACGCGGCCGAGAAGTGGGGCCGGTTCGAGCTGCTCTCGACCCGCACGCAGAGCGACATGTCGGGTGAGGTGACGCTCGACGTCACGCTGCGCGACGGCGAGGGCGAGGTCGCGACCCGCGGCGTCGGCAACGGGCCCGTGTCGGCGTTCCTCGAGGTCGTGCGCGAGCAGGGCTTCGAGATCACGCTGTACAACTACGTCGAGCACACGCTCTCGGCGGGCGGCGACGCGCAGGCGGCGGCCTACGTCGACCTGCAGGTGGATGGCGAACGCCTCTGGGGCGTCGGGATCGACGGCGACATCTCCACCGCGTCGCTGAAGGCGATCGTGTCGGGCGTGAACCGCGCGATCCGCACCCGCTCCGCCGCGGGCGCCCTCGCCGCCGTCTGACCGCCCGCCCGCACGGTCACCCCGTCACCCCGTGCGCCCAGCGCGCCTCTGCGCCGAGACACCTTCTGTGCGCCGAGACACCGCGGATGAACCGGTGTCTCGGCGCACAACCGGTGTCTCGCCGGGGGCGGGTCAGTCGGCGGCGGGGCGGATGACCGGGATCGAGGTCGTCTCGAGGGCGACCTTGCGGCGGTGCAGGGCCCGCTGCTCGGGCAGCGAGATGTCGAAGATCACCGCGAGCAGGCGGATGACCGTCGTCACGATCACCCCGGCGACGGCCGCCGCAGCCACCGGCGCGCCGAGCGTGACGGCGCCGGCGAGGACGGCGCAGCCGGCGCCCGCAGCGACCGCGTAGAGCGATCCCACGTGCATCACGGCGACCGGCAGTCCCATGATGACGTCGCGCAGGATGCCTCCGCCGACGGCGGCGCAGACGCCCACGAACACCGCCGGTACGACCGGCAGGCCGAGGACGAGCGCTTTCGAGGTGCCGAACGCGCCGAAGAGGCCGATCACCACGGCATCCAGGGCGACGATGACACCGTTCAACCGCTGGAAGACGTTCGCGAGCAGCATGCCGACGAACGCCGCGCCCGTCGCGGTGAGCAGGTACCAGTTGCTCTGCAGCGTCGTCGGGGTGACGTTCAGCAGCAGGTCGCGGATGAGGCCGCCGCCCATGCCCATGAGGATGCCGATGATCGCGACGCCGAGCAGGTCGAGGCGGCGCCCGCCGGTGCCGTCGTCGGAGAACCCCGACGCGAACAGCGCCCCCTGAACGCCGCCGAGACCGACGGCGAGGAGGTCGGCCCAGAGCGGGATCACGAAGACGGGTTCGTTCACCCCTCCATTCTCGCCCCTCTCGCCGTGCCGTCCGGTGCATCGGGGCCGCGCCGCTGCGGCCCGTGTCGGTGCCCACAGGGATAATGGAGGGATGCCGACATACCGCGACGAAGTCGTGGTCTTGCGCACCCACAAGCTGGGTGAGGCAGACCGCATCGTCACGATGCTGAGCCGTCGGCACGGCAAGGTGCGCGCCGTCGCGAAAGGTGTGCGTCGCACGTCGTCGCGGTTCGGGGCGCGCCTCGAACCCTTCATGGTCGCCGATGTGCAGCTCTACCAGGGCAGAACCCTCGACATCGTGCAGCAGGCCGAGTCGCTGGGGTCGTACGGGGCACCGATCGCGGCCGACTACGACAGCTACACCGCCGCGCACGCGATGGTCGAGACGGCCGATCGGTTGAACGAGGCCGAGGCGACGCCGCAGCAGTATCTGCTGCTCGTCGGGGGGCTCCGCACGCTCTCGCTCGGCGGCCACGCCCCCCGCTCGGTGCTCGATTCGTATCTGCTGCGCGCGATGGCGCTCTCGGGCTGGGCGCCCGCGCTCGACGCCTGTGCGCGGTGCGGGGCCGAGGGGCCGCACGACTGGTTCGTCGCGCAACTGGGCGGCAGCGTCTGCGGCGACTGCGCGCCGGCCGGTTCGGCGCGGGTGCGTCCCGAGACGCGGCAGCTGCTCAGCGCGCTGATCGCGGGGGAGTGGAGCGTCGTGGATGCCGCGACGAGCGCCGCCACGGCGGCCGCGTCGGGCCTCGTGGCCGCGTACACCCAGTACCACCTCGAGCGTGGCATCCGCTCCCTCTCCCACCTCTCGCATCTGGAGACCCGTCGGTGACCCCCAAGCCCTACACCCACCGCGACGCGGTGCCCTACCGGCCGCTCGACTGGACCGGCGTGTACCCGCCCGCGTTCCCGAAAGGCGGCGTGCCCGGTCACGTCGCGATCGTCATGGACGGCAACGGCCGCTGGGCGAACCGGCGGGGGCTGACCCGCATCGAGGGGCACCGGGCGGGCGAAGAGGTGCTGCTCGACGTCGTGGCGGGTGCGATCCAGGCGGGCGTGAAGCACTTGAGCGTCTACGCCTTCTCGACCGAGAACTGGGCGCGCTCTCCCGACGAGGTGCGCTTTCTGATGGGTTACAACCGCGACGTGCTGCACCGCCGCCGCGACCAGCTCAACGAGTGGGGCGTACGTATCCGCTGGGCGGGGCGCAAGCCGCGCCTGTGGGGCTCGGTCATCAAAGAGCTGCAGTACGCCGAGCAGCTCACGCGCGGCAACGACACCCTGACGCTCACGATGTGCATCAACTACGGCGGGCGCCACGAGATCATCGACGCGATGCGGGCGATGGGTGACGAGATCGCGGCGGGAAGGCTGAAACCCTCGGCGATCACCGAGAAGACGCTCCGCCGGCACCTGTACGTGCCCGACATGCCCGATGTCGATCTGTTTCTGCGATCGAGCGGCGAGCAGCGCACGTCGAACTTTCTGCTGTGGGAGTCGGCGTACGCCGAGATGGTGTTCCTCAACACCCTCTGGCCCGACTTCTCGCGCACCGACCTGTGGCACGCGATCCAGCTCTACCTCGACCGCGACCGCAGGTTCGGCGGCGCGGTCGACGCCCCCACGACGTAACCGGCGCTGCGCGGCACGAACGCGGCGCGAGAAAATCATGCCGAGTCGGGAATACGCGCGGGGCGCCGTGCGGTTACGACCTGTGTGACGGATGCCATCAAAATCGACGTGTGGAGTGACATCGCCTGCCCCTGGTGCTACATCGGCAAGCGCAATCTCGAGAAGGGGCTCGCCGAGACGGCGACGGACGCCGACGCGCCCGCCGTCGAGGTGACGTACCACTCGTTCGAACTCTCGCCCGATACCCCGGTCGACTTCGAAGGTGACGAGCTCGACTTCCTCGCCGGCCACAAGGGCATGCCGCGCGAGCGGGTGAGCGAGATGCTCGAGAACGTCACCGGTGTCGCCGCGAACGCGGGCCTCGAGTACCGCTTCGACCTCTTACAGCACACGAACACGGTGAAGGCCCACGAGCTGCTGCACTTCGCCAAGGCGCAGGGCGCACAGCTGCCGATGGCGGAGCGGCTCATGGCCGCGTACTTCACCGAGGGACGCCACGTCGGGCGGGTCGACGACCTCGTCGACCTCGCCGCCGAGGCGGGGCTCGACGCCGACGCCGCGCGCGAGGCGCTCGAATCCGGGCGGCACCTCGCTGACGTCCGCGCCGACCAGGCGCAGGCGCAGGCCTATGGCATCCAGGGTGTGCCGTTCTTCGTCATCGACGGCAAGTACGGCGTCAGCGGTGCGCAGCCGCCCGAGGCGTTCGCCCAGATCGCCCGTCAGGTGTGGGGCGAGAAGCAGGCCTGATCAGGCGGGAAGACCCGCCTCGATCGCGGCGACGACCTCGGGGGCGTCGGGCTTCGTCTGCGGGCGGAACCGGTGCACGGCGCCGTCTGCGGTCACGAGGAACTTCTCGAAGTTCCACATGACCGGGCCCTTCGCGCCTTCGGCGTTGCGGGTCTTCTTGAGCGCCTTGTAGAGGGGCGCGGCGTGCGAACCGTTCACCTTCACCTTGTCGGCGATCGGGAACGTGACCCCGTAGGTCACCGAGCAGTACTCGAGGATCTCGTCCATCGAGCCGGGCTCCTGCCCCATGAACTGGTTGCACGGAAAGCCGATCACCTGCAGGCCGCGGTCGCCGTACGTCTTCTGCAGCTGTTCGAGCTGCTCGTACTGCGGGGTGAGGCCGCACTTCGAGGCGACGTTGACGATCAGCAGCGCCTTTTCGCCGAACTCGGCGAGGGTGTGCTCGGCGCCGTCGGCGCCCTGGTAGGGGATGTCGCGGATGTCCGCGGTGAGAGTGTCGGCCATGTTCTCCACGATAGGCCCGCGGGCGGCGCCGCGGTGCGGCGGATTCTGGGAGAATGGAGAGGATGTCCACGCTCACCACCGCCCCCGCCGTCACGGATCGCACGTCGCTCGCGACCGGCGACGCGGCGACGCCGGCGGCGCTGCGGATCGGGCCCCTCGTGCTCGATGCGCCGGTCGTGCTCGCGCCGATGGCGGGCATCACCAACACGGCGTTCCGACGCCTGTGCCGCGAGTACGGTGCGGGCCTGTACGTCAGCGAGATGATCACGACGCGCGCGCTCGTCGAGCGCAACGCCACCACGATGCGGCTCATCACGCACCACGAGTCCGAGACCCCCCGGTCGATCCAGCTCTACGGCGTCGACCCGGCGACGACCGAGGCGGCCGTGCGGCTGCTCGTCGACGAAGACCGTGCCGACCACATCGACCTGAACTTCGGCTGCCCCGTGCCCAAGGTCACCCGCAAGGGCGGGGGAGCGGCGCTGCCGTGGAAGACCGAGCTGTTCCGCGAGATCGTCACGCGCGCGGCGCGCGCGGCGGGCGACGTCCCGCTCACGGTGAAGATGCGCAAAGGCATCGACGCCGACCATCTGACCTTCCTCGACGCGGTCCGCATCGCCGAAGACGCCGGCGTCGCCGCGGTCGCGCTGCACGCGCGCACCGCCTCGGAGTTCTACTCCGGGACCGCCGACTGGGACGCGATCGCCCAGCTGAAGCAGGTGGTGACGAGCATCCCCGTGCTCGGCAACGGCGACATCTGGTCGGGTGCCGACGCCGTCCGCATGATGGCCGAGACCGGCTGCGACGGCGTCGTGGTCGGCCGCGGCTGCCTCGGCCGGCCGTGGCTGTTCGGCGATCTCGCCGCCGCGTTCGGTGCCCCCGGCATCCGTCCCGACGCGACCCTCGGGTTCGTGGCGGGTGCGTTCCGCCGTCACGCCGAGCTGCTGGTCGAGTTCTTCGACGATGAGGGGCGTGGATGCCGCGACATCCGCAAGCACGTCGCGTGGTACTTCAAGGGCTATCCGGTGGGCGGCGACACGCGCGCCGCGCTCGCGACCGCTTCGACCCTCGCTGAGATCGACGACCTGCTCGCCACCCTCGACCACGATGCGCCCTACCCGGGCGCGGCGGCCGAGGGCCAGCGCGGCCGGGCCGGCACACCGAAGCGCCCCGCCTTGCCCGACCGCTGGCTCGAGACCCGTGAGATGGACCGCGACGACGCCCGCACCCTCGCCGAAGCCGAACTGGACACCAGTGGCGGGTGAGGGCGGGGGCCTCGGCGCGCTGCCCGGCCGCCCCGCCGGCTACGACGAGCACGACGCCGCGCGCCTGCTGCCCGAAACCCACCGCTCGCGCCGCGACAGCTTCGCCCGCGATCGCGCTCGCGTGCTGCACTCGGCGGCGCTGCGCCGTCTCGCGTCGAAGACACAGGTGCTGAGCCCCGCGAGCCCGGCCGATTTCGCGCGCAACCGGCTCACCCACTCGCTCGAGGTGGCGCAGGTCGGCCGTGAGCTGGCCATCGCGCTCGAGCTCTCGCCCGACGTCGTCGACACGGCGTGCCTCAGCCACGACATCGGCCACCCGCCGTTCGGTCACAACGGCGAGCGTGCGCTCAACGAGTGGGCCGCCGACATCGGCGGGTTCGAGGGGAACGCGCAGACCCTGCGCATCCTGTCGCGCCTCGAACCGAAGGTGCTGGCCCCCGACGGGCAGAGCGTGGGCCTGAACCTCACCCGCGCGAGCCTCGACGCGACGTGCAAGTACCCGTGGACCGTCGAGCACTCGGTGCCCGATCCGGGCGGGCGCGACAAGTTCGGCGTCTACCCCGAAGACGAGCACGTCTTCCGGTGGATGCGCGAGGGCGCGCCGGGGCGCCTCCGCTGCATCGAAGCCGAGGTGATGGACCTCTCCGACGACATCGCCTATTCGGTGCACGACTTCGAAGACGCCGTGCTGAACGGCTACCTCGACCCGGCCCGGCTCTCCGACGGGCGTGAGCGCGAGGCGCTGCTCACCGCGATCCAGACCTGGGTGGGCTACGGGTTCAGCCGCGACGAGCTGGCCGACGCGCTCTATCGCCTCACCCAGCTGCCGGAGTGGCTGACCTCGTTCACGGGCGACCGCGCCTCGGTCGCGGGGCTGAAGAACCTCACCTCCGACCTCATCGGGCGCTTCGCGCGGGCGGCGACGACGGCGACGCGCGAGCATTACTCCGCGCCGGTGCTCACCCGTTATCGGGGACGCGTGGTGGTGCCGCGCGTCGTCGAGGCCGAGATGGCGGTGCTGAAGGGCATCATCGGCGCGTTCGTCGTCTCGATCGACGGGCGCAAGGGCCTCTACAAAGAGCAGCGCCGCGTGCTCAAACGTCTCGCGACGGCCCTCGCCGAGCGCCCCGAGCACCTCGACCGGCTGCACGGCGAAGACTTCCGCGCGGCGCAGACCGACGCCGCGCGCCGGCGCGCGATCGTCGACCAGGTCGCAAGCCTCACCGATCGGTTCGCGATCGAATGGCACGCGCGGCTGGTCGGCCCCGTCGACCTGCGCGAGCTGGGCCTCTGGTCGAGCGCCCGTCGTGATGTCGCCCCTGCCGGCTACGCGCTGCCCGAGCCGATCGACGGGCTCTGGCCGGTCGAGGGTCTCTGATGGCGCGCATCGCGCAGGCCGACGTCGACGAGGTCAAAGCGCGCACCAACATCGCCGATATCGTCGGCGAGCGGGTGGCGCTGAAGTCGGCGGGTGTCGGGTCGCTGAAGGGCCTTTGCCCCTTCCACGACGAGCGCAGCCCCAGCTTCCACGTGCGGCCGCAGGTCGGGTACTACCACTGCTTCGGCTGCGGCGAATCGGGCGACGTGTATTCGTTCCTGCGCGCGATGGACCTCCTCTCCTTCACCGAGTCGGTCGAGCGTCTCGCGGCACGCATCGGCTACACCCTGCACTACGAAGACGGGGGAGCGGCCCCCGAGACGAGCGGTCGCACGCGGCTCTACCAGGCGAACACGGCCGCGGCGGAGTGGTTCCGCGGCCAGCTGGCGACCCCCGAGGCGGAGATCGGGCGCCGGTTCCTCGGCGAGCGGGGCTTCGACGCGGGTGCGGCGGCGCACTTCGGGGTCGGCTATGCGCCGAAGGGGTGGAACGGCGTGCGCGACGCGCTGAAGAGCCAGGGCTTCACCGATGAGGAACTCCTCGCTGCGGGTCTGCTGTCGCAGGGCCAGCGCGGGGTCTACGACCGGTTCCGAGGCCGCGTCGTGTGGCCGATCCGCGACGTCACGGGGCAGACCATCGGGTTCGGTGCGCGGCGCCTGCACGACGACGATCAGGGCCCGAAATACCTCAACACCCCCGAGACGGCGATCTACAAAAAGGCGCAGGTGCTCTACGGCCTCGACCTCGCCAAGAAGGACATCTCGCGTTCGCACCGGGTCGTCGTCGTCGAGGGGTACACCGACGTCATGGCGTGTCATCTCGCGGGCGTGACGAGCGCGATCGCGACGTGCGGCACCGCGTTCGGCTCCGACCACATGCGGGCCGTGGGGCGGATCGTCGGAACGGATGCCGCGGGCGAGGTCGTCTTCACCTTCGACCCCGACGCCGCCGGGCAGAAGGCCGCCGTGCGTGCCTTCGCGGAAGCCCGCACGTCGGGTCTGCAGAGCTACGTCGCCGTCGGACCGGAGGGGCTCGACCCCTGCGACCTGCGGCTCAACCGCGGCGACGGCGCGGTGCGCTCGATGATCGAGACGAAGTCGCCGCTGTTCGAGTTCGTCATCGACCAGCGGATCGCCGGGCACGACCTCGCGTCGGTCGAGGGTCGGGTCGCGGCGCTGACCGCGGCGGCGCCGATCGTCGCCGAGATCAAGGACACCGGCATCCGCGGCCGGTACGAGCACGTGCTCGCCCGGCGCCTCGGCGAAGACCTCCGCGAGGTGCACCGAGAGGTGCAGCGCGCCGCGGCGCGCGCGAGCCGGACCGACGCGGGAGCCGCGGCCGGGGGAGCCGC
>NZ_JAAGRY010000035.1 GCF_015707995.1 Microbacterium paulum | reverse complement strand
GGCCCCGGCGAGGGGTGGCTCTGCGTGAGCACGCCCGCGGCGTCGTAGAGGCCCACCCAGGCACCCACCTGCTTCGCGAGCTCGGCGCCGGTCGCGGCGAGCCCGTCGGGGCGCAGCGCCGCGAGCGCGATCGCCCGCTGCGCCGACAGCGCCCAGATGCGGCGGGCGTAGGCCTGCGCCGCGATCGCCTCGGCGTTGGCGCGGGCGAGTGCGATGAAGGGCGTGCGGTACGGCACTTCGAATAGCGGCATGCCCGCGTCTCGGCACGCGGCGACGAGGGCCGGCGGAATGCCGTCGCGGACGACCTCGGTGCCGAAGCCCAGCGCGCGCACCCCGCGGCCGCGCAGCCGCGCGACATAGGGAGCGGCGGCGGTCGGGGCCCGGCGCGTGCGCGGGTCAGGGACGAACTGCGTGCCGGTCGTCAGCAGCAGCAGGTCGTCGGCGAGGAAGGGCGTCGGGTCGGCGAGATCCGACGAGTGCACCCAGCGAAGTGGAGCGTCGAGGGCGTCGGGCGGCAGGTCGGAGCTCCGCGAGGCCAGGCGCAGCGCCAGGTCGGAGCGGCCGAGCAGGGAGCGCAGGGTGGGCTGCGGATCGGTCGCGGGCATGGTGCGGCTCTCGGTGACGGGTCTGTACGCGGCGTATGGGCGTTGCAGCAGAATGTACACGACGGTGAGTGTGTGAGCCCGGCGCGCGGCCTTACGCTCCCAGGCATGAG
Organism: Microbacterium paulum; assembly: GCF_015707995.1. GTDB lineage: Bacteria > Actinomycetota > Actinomycetes > Actinomycetales > Microbacteriaceae > Microbacterium > Microbacterium paulum. Next base: position 34,457 of record NZ_JAAGRY010000035.1, on the reverse strand, counting down.
CACTCCCTCCACGACCCTCCTCGGCGGCCCCACCCTTCCGCAGCAGCGCTCCCTCGTCACCGCGATCCCGGGGCCACGTTCGCAGGAGCTGCTCGCGCGCAAGGCATCCGCCGTCGCGTCGGGCGTCGCGCACACCGTGCCGATCGAGGCCGTCGCCGCCGGCGGCGGGGTCGTCGTCGACGCCGATGGCAACTCGCTCATCGACCTCGGCTCGGGCATCGCCGTCACGAGCGTCGGCAACGCGCACCCGGCCGTCGTCGCCGCGGTGCAAGACGCGGTCGCGCAGATGACCCACACCTGCTTCATGATCTCGCCGTACGAGTCGTACGTCGCTGTCGCCGAGCGCCTCAACCGGCTCACCCCGGGCGACCACGCCAAGAAGTCGGCCCTGTTCAACTCGGGCGCCGAGGCGGTCGAGAACGCCGTCAAGATCGCCCGGAAGTTCACCGGCCGTCAGGCCGTCGTCGCGTTCGACCACGCCTACCACGGCCGCACGAACCTCACGATGGCCCTCACCGCCAAGGCGATGCCCTACAAGAGCGGCTTCGGTCCGTTCGCCTCAGAGGTCTACCGCGCGCCCGCCTCGTACCCGTTCCGCGACGGATTGTCGGGCGCCGAGGCCGCGGCGAAGGCCATCTCGCTCATCGAGAAGCAGATCGGCGCCGACAACCTCGCCGCTGTCATCATCGAGCCCATCCAGGGCGAGGGCGGCTTCATCGTGCCCGCCGACGGGTTCCTCCCCGCCGTCGTCGACTGGTGCCGCGCCAACGGCGTCGTCTTCATCGCCGACGAGGTGCAGACCGGCTTCGCCCGCACCGGCGCGATGTTCGCGAGCGACCTGTTCGGCATCGTCCCCGACCTGATCACGACCGCCAAGGGCATCGCGGGCGGCATGCCGCTCGCGGCCGTCACGGGGCGCGCCGAGATCATGGATGCCACGCACGCCGGCGGCCTCGGCGGCACCTACGGCGGCAACCCCGTCGCGTGCGCGGCGGCCCTGGCATCCATCGACGCGTTCGAGAACGACGGCCTCGTCGAGCGTGCGCGCGAGATCGGCGCCATCCTGCGCGCGCGCCTGGGCGCGCTGCAGGAGAGCGACCCGCGCATCGGCGACGTGCGCGGCCACGGCGCGATGATCGCCGCCGAGTTCGTCGACCCGGTCACGAAGGCGCCCGACGCGGCGCTGACCTCGGCCGTCGCGAAGGCCGCGATCGCCGAGGGCGTGATCGTGCTGACGTGCGGCACGTACGGCAACGTGATCCGCTTCCTGCCGCCGCTCTCGATCGACGACGACCTGCTCGGCGAAGGCCTCGACGTCGTCGCCGCCGCGCTCGCCGCCCACTGACCCCGCGCCCGCCGCCCCCACTTCGAAGGAGAAGCACCACATGACCGAGATCACTCGCGACGTCGTCATCATCGGGGCGGGGGCCGCCGGCCTCACCGCCGCCAACGAGCTCAGGAAGGCGGGCCTGTCGGTCGCCGTGCTCGAGGCGCGCGACCGCGTCGGCGGCAGGCTCTGGACCGACACGATCGAGGGCGCCATGCTCGAGATCGGCGGCCAGTGGATCTCGCCCGACCAGACGGCGCTGCAAGAGACGGTGGCCGAGCTTGGGCTCGACACGTTCAGCCGCTACCGCGAGGGTGACAGCGTGTACGTCGGCCCCGACGGGGTCGCGCACCGCTTCACCGGCGAGATGTTCCCCGTCGCCCCCGAGACCGAAGCCGTGATCGCCGAGATCACCGAGCGGCTCGACGAGATGGTCGCGGGCATCGACCCCGACCGACCGTGGGCGCACGAGAAGGCGGCCGAGTGGGACAGCGTGTCGTGGGATGCGTGGCTGCGCAGCCAGACCGACGACGACGAGGCGGTGCGAAACCTCGCGTTCGCGACCGGTTCGGCCATGCTCACCAAGCCCACCCACGCGATCTCGCTGCTCGAATCGCTCCTCATGGCAGCCTCGGCCGGCAGCTACTCGAACCTCGTCGACGCCGACTTCATCCTCGACAAGCGCGTCGTCGGCGGCCTGCAGCAGGTGCCGTTGCTCCTCGCCGAACGCCTCGACGGAGACGTCTTCGTCAGCCAGGCCGTGCGGACGATCGAGTGGTCGGATGCCGGGGTCACCGTCACCTCGACGCCCACGACCGGCGTCACGGGCACCGCGATCGCAGGCGGCGGCGCGGGCCTCACAGTGCGCGCGCGGCAGGCGATCCTCGCCCTCGCGCCCGTGCTCTACGACCGCATCTCATTCGTGCCGGCCCTGCCGCGCCTGCAGCACCAGATGCACCAGCACCTGTCGATGGGCTTCGTCATCAAGGTGCACGCCGTCTACGAGACGCCGTTCTGGCGCGAGAAGGGCCTGTCGGGCACCGCATTCAGCCCCTACGAGCTCTCGCACGAGGCCTACGACAACACGAACCACGGCGACGAGCGCGGCACGCTCGTCGGCTTCGTGAGCGACCTGCACGCCGACGGCGTGTTCGAGCTGTCGGCCGAGGAGCGCAAGGAGCGCATCCTCACGTCGCTGTCGCACTACTACGGCCCCGAGGCGATGAACCCCGTCGTCTACTTCGAGAGCGACTGGGGGAGCGAGGAATGGACGCGCGGGGCGTACGCCGCGAGCTTCGACCTCGGCGGCCTCTCGCGCTACGGCAAGTACCTGCGCGAGAACGTCGGCCCCCTCCACTTCGCCTGCAGCGACCTCGCCGGCGCGGGCTACCAGCACGTCGACGGTGCGATCCGCATGGGTCGCCTCGTGGCCGGGCAGATCGTCGACCAGGTGCGCGCGTGACACGCCACGTCGTCGTCGGCTACACCGCAACCAAGACGGGGCGGGATGCCGTGGCGTTCGCCGCGCGCCTGGCGCGGGCGACCGGGGCGGTGCTCGACGTGTCGATCGTGCTGCCGAGCGCCGACCGCAGTGTCATCACCCCGCCGGCGGACGGCTACAGCCGGGTGCTGAAGGAGCAGGCCCAGCAGTGGATCGCCGAGGCCATCGACCGCATCCCCGACGACGTCGTCGCGCACGCCCAGATCCGCGCGGCCGAGTCGTTCGCCGCCGGTCTCGTGCAGATCGCCGACGAGCTCGACGCGGCGTGCATCGTCGTCGGCGCCGCCGACGGCGCCACGCGCGGGCGGCACCGCCTCGGCACGACCACGACCGAGCTGCTGCACTCCTCCGACGTGCCCGTCGCGCTCGTGCCCCGCGGGGCGCGCAAGGTCGCGCCCGAGACGGGCATCACCCGTCTGACGGTCGCGGTCGGCACCCGTCCCGGCGCCGACGCGCTGCTCGAGGCGACCGCCACGCTCGCGCAGGCCGCGCACGTGCCGGTGCGACTGCTGTCGCTGCTGCCGGTCGACCTGCCGGCGACCGCCGACACCGCGGCGATCCGCGTGGCGGGCTCGACCGAGACCGACCAGGTGCTCGCCGCCGCGAAGGCCGAACTGCCCGAGGGGCTGGCCGCCGAGGTCGTCGTCGCCTCGGGCGAGAGCATCGAAGACGCCGTCTCGCACCTCGACTGGCAGGACGGTGAGATCGTGCTGGTCGGCTCGAGCCGTCTGGCGCAGCCGCGGCGCCTGTTCCTCGGATCGACGGCCGCCAAGATGCTCAAAGAGATCACGGTGCCCGTGATCGTCGTACCGCGCACGACCCGCACCGAGGAGACGACGAAGTGACCTCATCCGACCCCGCCGCGCCCCAGGCGCCGGCCGCCGGCGCGCAGACCGGGGGGCTGTCCGCCAAGGGCCTGTCCGCTGGCACGATCGGACTCATCGGCGCCGTCGTGATCGGCATCTCGTGCATCGCCCCCGCGTACACGTTCACGGCGGCGGTCGGCCCCACGGCATCCGTCGTCGGTCAGCAGATCCCCGCCATCATCCTCGTCGGCTTCATCCCGATGCTGCTGGTCGCCTTCGGCTACCGCGAGCTCAACAACCGCATGCCCGACGCAGGCACGTCGTTCACGTGGGCGTCTCGCGCATTCGGCCCGTGGGTCGGCTGGATGGCTGGCTGGGGTCTCGTCGTCGCGACGATCCTCGTGCTCTCGAACCTCGCTGGCGTCGCCGTCGACTTCCTGTTCCTGCTCATCTCGCAGATCAGCGGCAATCCCGACATCGCGGACCTGGCATCCAACACCGTCATCAACATCGCCGTCTGCCTGCTGTTCATGCTCGCCGCCACGTGGATCTCGTACCGCGACATGCAGACCACGCAGAAGCTGCAGTACTTCCTCGTCGGCTTCCAGGTGCTCGTGCTCGTCTTCTTCGCCGTCGCGGCGATCGTCGAGGCGGTGAACGGTCAGGGCTTCGATTACCAGCCGTTCGACATCGGGTGGTTCAACCCGTTCGCGGTGAGCTCGTTCTCGGCGTTCGCGGCCGGCCTGTCGCTGTCGATCTTCATCTTCTGGGGGTGGGATGTCACCCTCACGATGAACGAAGAGACGAAAGACCCCGAGAAGACGCCGGGGCGCGCCGCGACCCTCACGGTCATCACGATCGTCTCGCTGTACCTGCTGCTCGCGGTCGCGATGATCATGTTCGCGGGCGTCGGCACGGGCGAGCTGGGGCTCGGCAACGAAGACATCCAAGAGAACGTGTTCTTCCACCTCTCCGGCCCGATCCTCGGCCCGCTCGCCTTCCTCGTCTCGCTCGCGGTGCTCACGAGCTCGGCGTCGTCGCTGCAGTCCACGTTCGTCGGCCCGGCCCGCACGCTCCTGTCGATGGGGCACTACGGCGCGCTGCCGCCGGCGTTCGCGAAGGTCAGCCCGCGCTTCTTCACCCCGGGCTACGCCACGATCGCCTCGGCGATCGTCGCCTCGGCCTTCTACGCGGTCATGCGCATCGTCAGCGAGAACACCCTGTGGGATACGATCCTCACCCTCGGCATGATGATCTGCTTCTACTACGGCATCACCGCGTTCGCGTGCGTGTGGTACTTCCGCCACCAGTGGTTCGACTCGGTGCGCAACGTCTTCTTCACGTTCCTCTTCCCGCTCGTGGGCGGGGTCATCCTCGCGATCCTGTTCTTCACGACGCTCATCGACTCGATGGACCCGGCCTACGGCTCGGGCGCAGAGGTCGGGGGAGTGGGGATCGTCTTCGTCCTCGGCGTGCTGATCATCGTCATCGGCATCGTCCTCATGATCTGGCAGTCCATCAAGCGCCCCGCCTTCTTCAAGGGTGAGACGCTGGGTATGGATGCACCCGCCAGCACCCGTCGCCTGAAGGAGGCCGCACGTTGATCACCGAAACCGCCCTGCTCGAAAAGCTGCCCCGAGGCCTGTTCATCGGCGGTGAATGGGTCGACGGTTCGGCCGGCACGTTCGCCGTGCACGACCCGGCCACCGGCGACGTGCTGGTCGAGATCGCCGACGCGTCGCCCGAAGACGGACTGCGTGCCCTCGACGCCGCCGTGGCCGCCCAGGATGCCTGGGCCGCCACCGCCCCGCGCACCCGCTCCGACATCCTGCGGCGCGCGTTCGACCTGCTGACCGAGCGCGCCGACGAGTTCGCGCTGCTGATGACGCTCGAAATGGGCAAGCCGCTCGCCGAGGCGCGCGGCGAGGTCACCTACGGCGGAGAGTTCCTGCGCTGGTTCAGCGAGGAGGCGGTGCGCATCGCCGGCCGCTTCGGGTCGAACCCCGAGGGCACCGGCCGCATGGTGGTCAGCCAGCGCCCCGTCGGCCCGTGCTTCTTCATCACGCCGTGGAACTTCCCCCTCGCGATGGCGACGCGCAAGATCGCGCCCGCGCTCGCCGCCGGCTGCACCGTCGTCGTGAAGCCGCCGGAGCTGACCCCGCTCACGACGCTCGCGTTCGTGCAGCTGCTCGTCGAGGCGGGTCTTCCCGCCGGCGTCGTCAACGTCGTCACCACGACCCGCTCGAGCGGTGTGTCGGGCCCGATCATCGCCGACCCGCGGCTGCGCAAGCTCTCGTTCACGGGGTCCACGCCGGTCGGCAAGAAGCTCATCGCGCAGGCCGCCGAGGGCGTGCTGCGGGTGTCGATGGAGCTCGGCGGCAACGCCCCGTTCGTCGTGTTCGACGACGCCGACCTCGACAAGGCGGTCGACGGCGCGATGGCGGCGAAGTTCCGCAACATCGGACAGGCCTGCACGGCGGCGAACCGGTTCATCGTGCATTCGTCTGTCGCGGAGGAGTTCGCCGGTCGTGTCTCGGAGCGCGTCAAGGCGATGAAGATCGGCCGCGGCACCGAGGAGGGCGTGCAGATCGGCCCGCTCATCGACCGGAAGGCGGTCGAGGGCACCGCGGCGCTCGTGAAAGACGCCGTCGAGCGGGGCGCCACCGTGCGCGCCGGCGGCTCGGCGATCGACGGGCCGGGCACCTTCTTCGAGCCGACCGTCATCACCGAGGTGGCCGCCGGCAGCGACATCCTGCGTGAGGAGATCTTCGGCCCGGTGCTCGCGATCGCGACCTTCGCCGACGAAGACGAGGCCGTGCGCCTGGCCAACGACACCGAGTACGGCCTCGTGTCGTACGTGTTCACCGAAGACCTGCAGCGGGGCATGCGCATGATCGACCGGCTCGAGACCGGCATGATGGGCCTGAACGTCGGGGTCGTCTCGAACGCTGCGGCGCCCTTCGGCGGAGTCAAGCAGTCGGGCGTCGGCCGCGAGGGCGGGCTCGAGGGCATCCACGAATACCTGTCGACGAAGTACACGCTGATCCCGGCGTCCTGACGACGCCTTCCGACCTGCACCGACGCGAAACGAGCACCCCATGACCGACTACGCCGTCACCAATCCCGCCACCGGAGAGGTCCTCGCGACCTACCCCACCGCGACCGATGCCGAGGTCGAGGCGGCGCTCGCCGCCGCCGACGAGGCCTACCGTTCGTGGGGGCGCACGTCGTCGCCTGCCGACCGGGCCGCCCTGCTGCGGCGGGTCGCCGAGCTGCACCGTGAGCGTCGCGACGAGCTCGCCGCGATCATCGTGCGCGAGATGGGCAAGCCGCTCGCCGCGGCCGAGGGCGAGGTCGATTTCGCCGCCGACATCACCGAGTACTACGCCGACAACATCGACAAGATCACCGGTGACACGCCGATCGACATCCTCGGCGAGGGTACGGCGGTCATCCGGCGCGCGCCGCTCGGGGCGCTCCTCGGCATCATGCCGTGGAACTTCCCGTACTACCAGGTGGCCCGGTTCGCGGCGCCGAACCTCGCGGTCGGCAACACGATCCTGCTCAAGCACGCTCCGCAGTGCCCCGAGTCGGCCGCCGCGATCGCGCAGATGTACACCGATGCGGGGTTCCCCGCCGGCGCGTACGTCGACGTGCGGCTCACGAACGATCAGGCCGCCACGGTCATCGCCGACCGCCGCGTGCAGGGCGTGTCGGTGACCGGTTCGGAGCGCGCGGGTGCCGCGGTCGCCGAGATCGCCGGGCGGAACCTCAAGAAGGTCGTGCTCGAACTCGGCGGCTCCGACCCCTTCCTGCTGCTGTCGACCGACGATCTCGACGCGGCGGTGGGTTCGGCGGTCGAGGCGCGCCTCGACAACAACGGGCAGTCGTGCAACGGCGCGAAGCGCTTCGTCGTGGCATCCGATCTCTACGACGCGTTCGTCGACAAGTTCAGCGCGGCGATGGCGGATGCCACGGTCGGCGACCCCTTCGACGGCGACACCGTGCTCGGCCCGCTCTCGTCGCTCGCTGCCGCGGAGCGGCTTGCCGAACAGGTCGATCGTGCGGTCGCGCAGGGCGCGACCGTGGTCACCGGGGGAGTGCGCGACGGCGCGTTCTACCCGGGCACGGTGCTGACCGGGGTGACGCCCGAGATGGACGCCTACCGCGAAGAGTTCTTCGGCCCCGTCGGCGTCGTCTACCGCGCCCGTGACGAAGACGAAGCGGTCGCGATCGCCAACGCGACGCCGTTCGGGCTCGGTTCGTACGTGTTCACGACCGACCCCGCGCAGGCCGAGCGCGTCGCCGACCGCATCGACGCGGGCATGGTCTACGTCAACGTCGTGCTCGCGGACTCGCCCGAGCTGCCCTTCGGCGGCGTCAAGCGCAGCGGCACGGGGCGCGAGATGGGGCTGCTGGCGGCAGAAGAGTTCGTCAACAAGAAGCTCATCCGCGTCGCCTGAGCCCGGGCATCCGTCGCCGCTATTCTCCCGGTGCACGAGCCTTCCCTCCGGGGCGCGCGCCGGGCAGGATGGGAGCATGAGCAACGAGTCGGATGTCGTCGTCTTCCTCAGTGACCGCGAGTGCTGGGATCGCCTCGCCGAGCAGCAGCTGGGCCGGTTGGTCACGCGCGTCGGCGACGTGCTCGACATCTTTCCGGTGAACTACATCGTCGACGGCGAGAGCCTCGTCTTCCGCACCGGCGAGGGGTCGAAGCTCACCGAGGTGACGATCAACGACGACGTGCTGTTCGAGGTCGACGAATACACCGACACGGATGCCTGGAGCATCGTCGTCCGCGGCCACGCGCACCGTCTCGAGACGACCGAAGAGGTCGCCGCGGCCGACCGGTTGGCCCTCAAACCCTGGGTGCCGACACTGAAGTACAACTACGTGCGCATCGTGCCGACTTCGCTGTCGGGGCGCGACGTCCGCCGCGGCGACGAACCCGATCGCTACGGGGTTCAGCAGTACTGAGCGCCGCCCCGCGTTCGCGCGTGCGGGGGCCATGACGTACACTGGACAGTGCAGTCGAAGTCTGCATTCTTTCGCTGTGCCTGCCGGGCACGGCCAGGAAGACAGCAGACTCACCCGAGGCCGGAACGGTCTCTAGGGCGGTAGCTCAATTGGCAGAGCAGCGGTCTCCAAAACCGCAGGTTGCAGGTTCGATTCCTGTCCGCCCTGCGCGTCAGCGCTTCAGTTGACACAGAAGGCGTGTCGGTGGATGCCGGCACGGAATGCAAGTCCGAGCAATTCACACGGGTGGGTACATGGTCCAGGAAGAGGCGCACGGCGAGGTCGTCGCAGCAGGCGGCGCGCCCCGCGACAAGAAGCTGAACTTCTTCCAGCGGATCGCCCTCTTCATCCGTCAGGTGTTCGGCGAGCTTCGCAAGGTCGTCACACCGACCCGGCAGGAACTCGTCAAGTACACGCTCGTCGTCCTCGGCTTCGTCGTCGTGATGATGGCGATCGTGTACAGCCTCGATTTGCTCTTCACCTGGGTGGTCAACGTCGTCTTCGGCGTCCCCGCCTGACGCGGGCGCGAGACCGCCAGCCCGCCCCCGATGGAAGTGAACACACGTGTCTGAAAAGTATGTCGACGACGCCGACTGGGCCACCGCCGCAGAGCAGTCCAGCGAAGACGACGAGGCCCAAGAGGGCAACGTCCTCGCCGCCGAAGAGCGTTCTTCGGCTCCCGCCGAGCACCTCGCGGTGCACGTCGTCGATGACGAAGACGACGACAGTGCCGACGACGAAGACATCGACATCGACGACCCGGAGGCAGACGCCATCGTGAACGACGCACTCGAGATCGACGAGGCCGCCGAGGCCGAAGCCGCCGCCGAGGTGCTCAGCGACGCGCTAGCCGAAGAAGAGGCCGAAGCCGCTGCGGCGGCCGCCGACGACGTGACGCCCTACGACGGCCCCGACGTCAACGGCGAGCCCGACGCGCCCGTGCTCGACGAAGACGCCGTCGCCGAGGTCGCCGCCGCAGCCGACATCGTCGAGGCGGCCGAGATCGACGCCGAGACCGAGCCTGCCGAGCCCGAAGACCCCTACGAGGCGTTCCGCGCCGAGCTGCGGTCGCTGCCGGGCAAGTGGTACGTCATCCACTCCTACGCCGGTTTCGAGCGCAAGGTGAAGGCCAACATCGAGCAGCGCAAGAACACGCTCGAGGTCGAAGAAGACATCTACCAGGTCGAGGTCCCCATGGAGGACGTCGTCGAGATCAAGAACGGTCAGCGCAAGATGGTCACGCGCGTCCGGATCCCCGGCTACGTGCTCGTGCGCATGGAGCTCAACGAAGACACCTGGTCGGTCGTGCGCCACACGCCCGGCGTCACCGGCTTCGTCGGCAACGCGCACAACCCGACCCCGCTGCGCTTCGAAGAGGCGTTCAACATGCTGCGTTCGCTCGTGCAGGTCGCCGAGACGGCACCCGCCAAGGGCGCGGCCAAGGGCTCGGCCACGCAGGCGCGCTCGGTCATCACCGAAGTCGACTTCGAGATCGGCGAGACCATCACGATCAAGGAGGGCTCGTTCGCGGGCCTGCCCGGCTCGATCAGCGAGATCAAGCCCGAAAGCGGCAAGCTCACCGTGCTCGTCTCGCTCTTCGAGCGCGAGACCCCGGTCGAGCTCTCGTTCGACCAGGTCACCAAGCAGAACTGAGAGATGCCGGGCGCCCCGGCATCCGGTAGAATGATGAGGTTGCGCGCTCGTCGCGCACTACCCCCACCACCCTCAGGAACGGCCTGAGGCGTGGCAGCGCGCCGCTTGCGGCGCTCGAAAAGGAGAGAAGCAATGGCACCCAAGAAGAAGGTGACCGGCCTGATCAAGCTCCAGATCAACGCCGGCGCCGCCAACCCGGCGCCCCCGATCGGGCCCGCGCTCGGTCAGCACGGCGTCAACATCATGGAGTTCTGCAAGGCGTACAACGCCGCGACCGAGTCGCAGCGCGGCAACGTCATCCCCGTGGAGATCACGGTCTACGAAGACCGCAGCTTCACGTTCATCCTGAAGACCCCGCCCGCGGCGGAGCTCATCAAGAAGGCGGCCGGTGTGGCCAAGGGTTCGCCCACGCCCCACACGACCAAGGTCGCCAAGCTCACCAAGGACCAGGTTCGTCAGATCGCCGAGACGAAGATGCCCGACCTGAACGCGAACGACATCGAGGCCGCCTCGCTGATCATCGCCGGCACCGCCCGTTCCATGGGCATCACGGTCGAGGACTGAGGGGGAGAACGAAATGGCTAAGTCCAAGGTTTACGAAGCTGCCGCGGCGAAGATCGACCGCGACAAGTTCTACACGTCCACCGAGGCCGTGAGCCTCGCCAAGGAGACCGGTTCGAAGAACACCGACTCCACCGTCGAGGTCGCCCTGAAGCTCGCGGTCGACCCGCGTAAGGCCGACCAGATGGTGCGCGGCACGGTCATCCTGCCCCACGGCACCGGCAAGACCGCCCGCGTCATCGTGTTCGCCACCGGCCCCGCGGCCGAGGCCGCGATCGCCGCTGGCGCCGACGAGGTCGGCGGCGCCGAGCTCATCGAGAAGGTCGCCGGCGGCTGGACCGCGTTCGACGCGGCCGTCTCGACGCCCGAGCTCATGGGCCAGGTCGGTCGCCTGGGTAAGGTGCTCGGCCCCCGTGGCCTCATGCCCAACCCCAAGACCGGTACCGTCACCCCCAACCCGGCCAAGGCCGTCGAGGAGATCAAGGGCGGCAAGATCGAGTTCCGCGTCGACAAGCACGCCAACGTGCACTTCGTCGTCGGCAAGGCCTCGTTCACGGCCGAGCAGCTCGACGAGAACTTCAAGGCCGCGCTCGAAGAGATCGTGCGCCTGAAGCCCTCGAGCTCGAAGGGCCGCTACATCCAGAAGGGCGCCGTGTCGACCACGTTCGGCCCCGGCATCCCGCTGGACGTCGCCGCGCTCGCGTGATGCGTCGCGGGTGAGCGCGATCCGCTCGCCCGCTCTGTTCGATGGAAGGGTCCCGCCGTCAGGCGGGGCCCTTCGTCGTTCATCCGTCGCGGCGCACCTCGAACGACGACGTGCCGGCAGAGGCCGGTGCGGGCACCAGCTCGACGACGTGGGCGCTCGTCACGTGGCCGCCGGGCGGACCCTGCCGCATCCAGTCGAGCACGGCGTCGACCGTGGCATCCTCGCCCTCGACCTCTGCGTCGACACTGCCGTCGCGCAGGTTCCGCACCCAGCCGGTGACGCCCGCGCGCTGCGCGACGTGCTGCAGGGTGTAGCGGTAGCCGACGCCCTGCACGGTGCCGGTGACGCTGACGTGCACTCGTCTCATGGCTCCATCCTGCCCCGGTCCTTCCGCCGGTGGGGCGAAGCGGCGAGGATGGGGCGATGGGAACCATCGACGACTACCTGGTGGGGCTCGATGCGACGGATGCCGCGGTCATCGCGCACACGTACGACGTCGCCCTCGAGGTGGCGCCCGAGGCCGTGCAGGGCTTCGGCTACGGCATGCCCGCGCTCGTCTACCGCGGGAAGTCGCTGCTGTCGGTGATGCGGGCGAAGCGCCATTTCGGCATGTACCCGTTCAGCCCGACGGCGATCATCGCGGTGCTGCCGCTGCTCGACGGCGTCGACCACGCGAAGGGCACGATCCGCTTCACCGAGCCGCTGCCCGACGACACCGTGCGCGCCCTCGTGACGGCCCGCGTGGCCGAGATCGACGGCTGACCCGCGCTCAGCGCGGCCACACCAGGCTGATGGCGATCGCCATCATGACGACGGCGATGACGGCGTCGAGCACGCGCCAGGCGCGGGGCGTCGCGAGCCAGCGTGCGAGGTAGCGGGCGCCGAGGGCGAGGCCGAAGAACCACAGGAACGACGCGATCGTCGCGCCGAGCGCGAACCACCACCGATCCCCGCCGTGCGTGTTCGCGACCGATCCGAGCAGGAACACCGTGTCGAGGTAGACGTGCGGGTTCAGCCAGGTGAGGGCGAGGCAGGTCAGCAGCGCCGGGAGCAGGCGGCTGCGGGTCGGGGGAGCGGCGACAGAGCCGCCCGCCTCGATCGACTCGTCGCCCGCGCCCAGGACGTCGCCGCTCGGGCGGAGGGCACGGCGCGCGGCGAGCAGGGCGTAGGCCGCGAGGAACACGGCCCCCGCCCACCGCACGGCGTCGATCAGCCACGGCACCGCGTGCAGCACCGCGCCGAGCCCCGAGACGCCGATCGCGATGAGGAGCGCGTCGGAGACGGCGCAGACGAGCGCGACGGCGAGCGTGTGCTCCCGGCGGATGCCCTGGCGCAGCACGAACAGGTTCTGGGCGCCGATCGCGACGATCAGCGAGAGACCGAGGGCGAGACCTGACGCGACGGCGGGGAGCATGTCTGGAACGTTAGGCCTGCGTGCTGATACAGTCCAGTTCATGATTCTTCAGGTGATGAAGCGGAACTGAATCATGCCCATCCCGGCCCTCGGAGCGGCGACCCTCGCCGCCGTGCTCGACGCGGGCAGCATGGAGGCCGCCGCCCGCTCGCTGCACATCACGCCTTCGGCGGTGAGCCAGCGCATTCGCGCGCTCGAAGACGAGGTCGGGCGGGTGCTGCTCGTGCGCACCAAGCCGCTCCGGGCGACCCCCGACGCGCACGCGATCGTGCGCTTCGCGCGGCAGGTCGCTCTGCTCGAACACGACGCGGCGGTCTCGCTCGGGCACGGCGCGGGGCCGGTCACCCTGCCGCTCGCCGTCAACGCCGACTCGCTCTCGACCTGGTTTCTCGCACCGCTCGCGCGGCTGAGCGCCCGGCACGGCGTCGTCTTCGACCTGCATCGCGACGACCAGGAGTTCACCGCGGGCATGCTCGAAGACGGCACCGTCACGGGCGCCGTCACCTCGCGAGCCGTGCCGGTGGGCGGATGCCGCGTGCAGCCCCTCGGCGTGCTGCGCTACGAGGCGGTGGCCGCGCCCGCCTTCGCCGAGGCGTGGCTGCCCGATGTGCCACTCGGCGGGGGTGACGGCGGCGATGCGGATGCCCTGGCCGCGGCGCTCGAGCGCGCGCCGCTCATCGACTTCGACCGCCGCGACGACCTGCAGACGCAGTGGCTCGCCGCGCGCGGCGTCGACCCCGCGCTGCCGCCGCGTCACCGGGTACCTGCATCACACGACTTCGCCACGGCGACCGTCGCCGGCCTCGGTTGGGCGCTGCTGCCGACCCTGCAGTCGCAGTCCGCCCTCGAGGCGGGGCGACTCGTGCGGCTGGGCGGTGACCCCATCGACGTGCCGCTCTACTGGCAGCAGTGGAATCTGCGTTCGATCCTGCTCGACGCCGTCGCGGCGGAGATCGTCGACGAAGGCCGCCGCGTTCTCGCCGTGTGACCGGCGCCGTTCAGCCTTCGCCGACGGTCAGCACGATCTTGCCGCGCGTGTGCCCCTGCTCGAGTTCGGCGTGCGCTGCGGCCGCGTCGTCGAGCCCGAACACCCGGTCGACGTAGACCTGCACGGCGCCCGAGTCGAGCAGCCGGCCGATCGTCGCGAGCGTGCCGCCGTCGGGGATCACGGTGTACGCGGTGGCGCGCACCCCGGCATCCGATGCGGCGTGCGCATAGCCCGGCCACGATCCGGTGGGCGCGACGATGTACAGGCCGCCCGGGCGCAGCACCGACAGCGACCGCGTTCCGGTGTCGTCGTGCACGTTGCCGACGAGGTCGATGACCACGTCGACGTCGCCGACGACGTCTTCGAAGCGCGTCGTCGTGTGGTCGATGACGACGGATGCCCCGAGTTCGCGCAACCACGAGAGGTTTCGGGTCGAGCAGGTCGCGCTCACGTGCGCGCCGAAGTAGGCGGCCAACTGCACGGCGAAATGCCCCACTCCACCCGATGCGCCGTGGATGAGGATGCGCTGGCCTTCATGCGCGTGCGCCGTCTCGACCACCAGCCCCCAGGCCGTCAGCGCCGCGAGGGGAACGCCGGCGGCTTCGACGTGCGAGAGCGCGGCGGGCTTGCGGGCGACCGACAGCGTCGGCACGACCGCGTACTGCGCGTACGACCCGCCCGAGCGGGGGAACGGCGTCATGCCGAACACCTCGGTGCCCACGGGGAATGGGTGCGTCTCGTAGGGCGCGTGCACGACGACGCCGCTGAAGTCGTAGCCGAGGGTCGACGGGAACTGCTCGATCGCGCCCGACACCCCACGACCGGCCCGTGTCTTGGCGTCGATCGGGTTGACGCCGGCCGCGACGACCCGCACGAGCAGCTCGCTCAGCACGGGCGCCGGGGTGGGCACCGCGGTCGTCCGCAGCGCCGTCGCCTCGCCGGGGGCATCGAAGACGACCGCCCGCATCACCTCGGGGATCTCGGGCGCACCCGGCTCGCGGTCGGTGGCGTTGCTCGGCAGCGTTCCGGCGGTGGCCGGTGCGGCGAGGGCCGCCGCACGGGGCGAGCGGAAGCGGCGCAGGCGATCAGGAGACATGGTCGTCCTTCCGGTAGCGAGTCGACGGCGCCGGCGGGATGCCCGGGTGCCCCCAGTCAACCCTGCGATTGTCTCCGCCGTGTTACGCCGGTGCTACCGGGTCGAGAAGGCTCCGCGCCGCCGGGTCGTCACCGGGCAGCGGGGGAGCGTCGCCGCCGGGAAGAGCTCCGCTCGCGAGCGCGTGCAGCAGCCGGGTGAGGTTGTGGATGTCATCGAGCGGCCAGTCGCGGAGAGTCCCGATCAGGGTCTGCTCCTGCGGGGCGCGCGCCGCGGCGAGGCGTTCGATGCCGAGCGGCGTGGGGGAGAGGATGCTCGCGCGCCCGTCGTCGGGGTCGGGCTCGCGCTGGATGAGTCCCAGCTGCTCGAGCTCGCGCACGGTGCGGCTGAGCTGGCCCTTGTCGACCATGAGCACATCGCCGAGCGTCGATTGCGCGATACGGCCGCGCCCCGCGATCGTGCTGAACACCTTGTATGCCCCGGGGAGCATGCCGGGGCTCACCCGCTGGGCGTTCTCGTTCAGGTGCCGGCGCATGCGGTTGATCAGCTCGCCGAACTGGGCCTCCAGGGCCCGCACCGCGTCGGTGCGGGCCTGGAGTTCATCGGAGGTCATGACGAACGCGTGGAGTGCGTCTCGGAGGCGGGCGCGTCACCGGCATCCACCGTGCGCGCCGAGCCCGTCGCGGTGAGGGTCGCCATCGCCTCGGGCACCGAGACGGTGGCGAGGTCGGCCTCGCCCGCCTCGAGCCGCTCGGTCGTGGTCATCGTGGTCAGCGGCTTGTTGGGCAGGAACACGATCGCCAGCAGCGAGATCACGGCGAACGGCACGGCGATGAGGAACGAGTGCGAGATGCCGTTCGCGTAGATGTCTTCGAAGATCACCCGCAGCGCCTCGGGCATGTCGGCGACGCGCGGCAGCGCACCCGACTGCAGCTGGTCAGCCCAGTACTGCGCCTTGTCGCCGAGCCTCATGATCGCCGCGGTGATGTCGTCTTTGCGCTCGGCGACCAGGTCGATCACGCGCGCCGCGAGCGCGGCGCCCATCACCGAGACGCCGATCGTGCCGCCGAGGCTGCGGAAGAAGGTGACACCCGAGCTGGCCACACCGATCTGTTCCGGCCGCGTCTGGTTCTGCACCACCAGCACGAGGTTCTGCATGGTCATGCCGACGCCCGCACCGAGGAGGAACATGTACACCGACACGAGGAAGAAGTCGGTGTCGTAGTGGATCGTCGACAGCAGCGCCGAGCCGGCGGCCAGCAGCACCGAGCCGACGATGAGGTACGGCTTCCAGCTGCCGTACTTCGTGACGAGGGCTCCGACGCCGATCGACGAGATCAGCAGGCCGCCGATCATCGGGATCGTCATGAGGCCGGCCTCGGTGGGCGTCGCGCCCCGGGCGAGCTGCATGTACTGGCTGAGGAACACCGACGCGCCGAACATCGCGATGCCGGTGGCGATCGAGGCGATGACCGACAGGGTGAAGGTGCGGTTGCGGAAGAGCGTCAGGGGGATGAGGGGCTCTTTCGAGCGCAGCTCGACGATGACGAAGAGGATCGCGGCGAGCAGCGAGCCGCCCACCATCAGCACCGTCGACAGGCTCCACCAGTCGTTGTTGTTCGCGACGTCTCCCCAGTCGCCGCCCTTCGTGGTGCCGGCGTTCGTGACCCAGATGAGCAGCAGCGACACCGAGACCGAGAGCAGCACGATGCCGAGGTAGTCGATCGTCGTCTTCTTCTTCGGGCGCACGGGAACGTGCAGCGTCGCCTGCACGAGGATGAGCGCGACGATCGCGACCGGAAGGGCCACGAAGAAGTTCCAACGCCAGCCCCAGGCATCTGTGATCATGCCGCCGAGCAGCGGGCCACCGATCGTGGCGAGCGCCATGACGCCGCCGAACAGACCCATGTAACGCCCGCGCTCGCGCGGCGAGATGATGTCGGCCATGAGCACTTGGCTGAGGGCGGCGAGACCGCCCGCGCCGATGCCCTGCACCGCACGGCACGCGATCAGCCACTCGGGGCTCTGCGCGAAGCCGGCCGCGGCCGTCGCCAGCACGAAGATCACGATCGCGAGCTGGTAGAGCACCTTGCGGTTCGTGAGGTCGGCGAGCTTGCCCCAGATGGGCGTCGAGATCGCGGTGGTGAGGAGCGTCGCCGTGACGACCCAGGTGAACGCGGTCTGGTTGCCGTCGAGGTCGTGGATGATGACGGGGAGCGAGGTCGAGACGACGGTCGAGGCGAGCATCGACACGAACATGCCGAGGATGAGGCCGGAGAGGGCCTCGAGTACCTGGCGGTGGTTCATGCGGGGCTTCGCGACGGCGTCGGAAGGCGTGACGGACATGGGTGTTCCTTTGCGAGGAGGGCTGCGGTGCCGACGGGCGGGTCGTTGATCGACGTCAACGGTTGAGATCGGTCAACTGTAAGCCCGTGGTTGATCTGTGTCAACCATCCCCGCGGACAGGGCGAATCGCCACGGCGTCAGCCGGTCAGTCGGTAAGCCGCTCAGTCGCTGAGGGCGAGGGCGCGATACGGCTCGCGCGGGCGCGGCGCGGGAGCGGCGCCGGGAGCCTGGCCGCCTCGCTCCTGGGCGTGCCGCAGGACGGTGCGCCGGTACAGCTCGTCGATCAGTTCGGTCGCGAGGCGCACGAGCTGGCCGATCTCGCGCTCGTCGCGGTCGACCCAGGCGCAGCGGGGCTCGTCGCCGACCGGGACGAACCCATCGTGCTCCTCCCACACGACGAGCGTGCGCTCGGCGCCCAGCACGTGCTGCTGCCACCACACCTGGCGCAGGTAGGTGCGGGGGATCGAGCGCCACGTCTTGTTCGTGGTCTTGATCTCGGCGAGGCTCACGCGCCCCGCGGCATCCACCGCGATGCCGTCGGGGGTCGCGAGGTGACGCTTCTCGACGACGGCGTGGAAGAGCGCCGACGAGGGGTGGATGCCATGGGTCGCCGCCACCCAGGCCGCGATCTCGGGCTCGCGCCGCCGGCCGTGGTCGGTGTATGCGTTGCCCGAGAAGCCCCGGCCGGCACCGAGTTTCGCGTCGGCGGCGCGCGCGATCGACGTGTGGCTCGTCAGCTGGGCGACATCGGTGGCGGTGATGCCGCGCGAGCGAGCCCGCATCCAGCCGACGCGGTCGCGCGAGTCGGCGACGATGCGAGAGGCCAGTTCCGGTGCAAGCTGCGCGATCGCCTCCGGACTCATGACATCGAGGCTAACCCGCGTCGCGGGTGCTCGCGCGCCGACACCCGGCGCGACGCGGTTTCGCTCAGCGCCCGCGGGTGAGGCTCGCCGGGTCGCGCGCGAGGTAGCCGTTCTGCACGCGCTGCACGCCCCAGAACTGTCCGCCGCAGACGGCGAGGAACAGAATGCTCCAGCCGAGCCAGAGGGCGATTTCCCACAGCGGCGCCCCGGTGGCGATGCCGCGGACCACGCCGACGACGGTGAAGATCGCGGTGAGCCCCGACAGGGTCGAGCAGATGAGCCTCAGGAACAGGTCGGACGAGAACCCGAGGAACCGCACCGCGAACCAGTCGCCGCGCGTGGGGGAGCGCCGGCCCTGCCGGTACGGCAGGCCGGCCCAGTAGCCCGCCGCGCGCGACAGGCGTCGACCCGACCGGTGCAGAGCCCACAGCAGCCAGACGGACGGGATGCCGATCGCGAGGGCGATCGCGACGAAGACCGCACCGAAGAGCACCTGTCCCGTGCCGGCGGTGCCCACGAGCGACAGCGGGAAGACCGCGATGAGCACGGCGACCGCGGCGCCGGCGGTGCCGAGAAGCCCGAGCGCCCAGCGCGACACGCGGCCGTAGTCGGCGCGGGTGCGTGCTGCGGCGGCATCGGCATCCACCGGGCGCACATCCACCGTTCGCACATCTACCGATCCGCCGGGCTCCGCCGCGGCGTGCGCCTCGGCCACCGCGACGTCGGGGAGCGTCTCGGGGAGGATCATGCGATACACCGGGTCAGTCCTCCGCGTCGGTGGCGACCAGCCGGTCTTCGGGCGGGTAGGGCGCGGGCATCTCGTCGGCAGACAGCAGCCGTGTCGAGTCGAGGGCGAGCGCTGCGTACGGCACCAACTCGTCGAGGCGGTTCGCGTCGAGGCTCAGCGCGACGACGAACACGGTCCCCGCCGGCGTCGCCTCGGCGGTCGAGGTTGCTGGCGATACGGCGAGGGGCACTTCGCCCGTGATCGCGGCGACGCTGATGCCGTCCTCGAGCACGGCGATGCCGAGCGTCGCCGATCCGGCGCGCCCGTCCAAGGCGATGAACGGCTCGGTGCGCGGGTCGTCGGTGAATCGGACGAGACCGGTGAGGCCCGAGACGGTCCGCGCCGTACGGGCGTCTTCGGGTGCCGGAAGGATCGCGGTGCCGATGAAGAACACCGTCGGCTCGTCGACGAGGTAGGGGAAGATGCCCGCCACCGCGTACGGGGTGTCGCGCACCGCCTCGCGGGCGCTCGCGAAGGCGCGGGTCATGAGCGCGATCGTGTCGGAGTCGACCGAGCCGATGGCGGGAGCGAGGTAGGCCTGCCACCAGCGGTCGGCGATGTCGTCGTTCGCGAACGCGGCGAGCTCGATCCAGCCCTGCGGCACCCGCTGCCAGACGACCGGGGTCTCAGTCTGCGTCACGATCTTCGAGCTCCTGGTCGGTGCGCGGGCCGTTGCCCTGGATGAGGTTGCGGCCGCGTTCGACCAGGTTCACGGCCGGCTGGGCGAGAGCCGACACGAGGTCGTTGCCGGCGACCTGAGCCTCGGTCATCTTCGTCGCCATCCACATCGTATTGGCCTGGAGCGCCTGGGGACTGAAGCGCAGGGCGACGCTGAGCGATCCCGCCGCGGCAGAGGTGCCGCCGCCGGCCATCGCCAGCGCTCCGCCACCGCCTTGGATCGTCGGCACCAGCACCTGACGGGTGCCGTCGCCGAGGGCTTTGCCGAGCTTGCCGAGGGCCCCACCCAGGGCCAGGCCGGCGAGCCCCATGAAGAACTCTTCGGCCGCACCGTCCTCACCACGCAACGCCTGCAGCCCATCGATGGCGACCGAGGCGATCGCAAGTCCCAGGGCGAGGGGCCCGAGCGCGGGGACGAACAGCGCGACGACGGCGACGATCGGGCCGATGGTGTCGATGATGTCCTCGAGGATCGGCATCACGTTGTCCATGAACCACTCGTAGCCGTCGGCGATCGCCGAGCCCACGTCGCCGAGCCACGAGGTGAACTGGTCCCATCCGCTGCCGGCGTAGGCGGCGATGCGGGCGATCCCCGTCTCGAGCAGCCCCGCGCAGGCGTTGGCGCGGCCGTTCGCCTCTTCTTGCAGGGCGCGCGCTCGGCGACGCACGTCTTCGAGGGTCGCCTGCGCCGCCCGTGCGCGCCGGTCGGCGTCGGCGAGTTCGGACGATCCGGCCGCGGCGATCGGGTCGGCCAATGCCTCGTTGCGCGCGTGGGTGAGTTCGGAGGCGCGGCGCGCGACCGAACCGGCGGCGAGCCGCGCTTCTTCTTCGAGCTGGCGTGCTCGGGTCTGGAACGCCGAGAGTTCGTCGGCCCAGCCCGACAGCGCATTGCGCGACGTGACGAAGGCGTCGTGGACATCGCTCAGCTGCGGCCGGAAGTCGCTGTCGAGCGACGCGCGGAAGGCCGCGGCCGCGGCCCCCTCCCATGTGTCTGCGCCGTCGTCCATGAGGAAGAGCGCGCCAGCGGTGCTCTGCACCCCGTGGTCGAGTTGAGCGACGAAGCCCCGCAACACTCCGACATCGCCCGGCGTCGGATCGAACCCCAGCGCATCGAACCCGCTCATTGCGCGGTCACCGATCCGCGGGCCCCGCCGTGCGCGCCGCCGGAAGTGGATGCCGAGGCGTCCGCCGCGCGCTCTTCGAGGGCCTTCGCGAGCTCGTCGTCGGCGGAGGTGAAGGCATCGGCGACGCCCGAGAGCGCGGACGCGGCGGCCTCGGCGTATTCGCCCAGCTTCTTGATGCCGACGCCCCACGACGAGCCGAGCTCGTCGAGGCGGTGCCGCAGCTGCTCCTGTGTCACCGAAGCGCCCGATACCGAGTCGAAACCGGCGACGGCCGCCTCCAGTCGGGCGCGGATGTCGGAGAACGTCTCTTTGCTGCGCGTGATCGCGTCGGTGTCCACCCTGAGAGCTGGCATGGTGCCCTCCCCGGCCGGTCGGTGACCCGCCCTCATGTCGTCGGACACAACCCGAGAGGCGCGCGCCGATTGTCGCAGTGGGGAGAACTACCCATGCCCTCCGCGGCGATTTGCCGTGCTCCGTGTCGTGACGTAAAGTGGACGGAGCCAAAGACCGCTGGTCTCGACGTGCGCGCAAGCGAACGTCGACGAAGCCTTGCATCGCAGGGGCCCGCGCAGGTGTCACAGAATTCCCGGGAAACCGGACAGAAGCTCCGTGCGCTTGCGCCGGAGCTTTTTCGCGTTGTGGGGGAGCAGCATCGATGGCGACGTCCCGCCTCCGCGGGGCGTCTCGTAGACATGTCTGTCAAGACATAAGGAGTGGCCATGGCGCAGAAGGAAACATCGGTCGCCGAGCTCACGAAGAATTTCGAGGACTCGACCGCCGTTCTGCTGACCGAGTACCGCGGTCTGACGGTTGCCCAGCTCAAGGAGCTGCGCAACAGCATCCGTCAGGACGCGGAGTACGCCGTGGTGAAGAACACGCTGACCAAGATCGCGGCGCAGCGCGCCGGGGTCGAGGGGCTGGACGACGAGCTCAAGGGCCCGTCTGCCATCGCGTTCGTGCACGGCGACCCGGTCGCCGTCGCGAAGGGCCTGCGTGCCTTCGCCAAGGCGAATCCTCTGCTGGTGATCAAGGGCGGGTACTTCGACGGTGCCGCCCTGACCGCCGACGAGGTGAACAAGCTCGCCGATCTCGAGAGCCGTGAAGTCCTGCTGGCGAAGCTCGCCGGTGCGATGAAGGCCTCGCTGACCAAGGCGGCATACGTCTTCAACGCGCTTCCGTCGAAGGCCGTTCGCACGGTCGACGCGCTGCGCGAGAAGAAGGAGTCCGAGGCCTGAACCCCGGCCTCGGCATAGAAGAACCCCAATCAAGGAGAAAATCATGGCAAAGCTCAGCACTGAGGAGCTGCTCGACCAGTTCAAGGAGCTCACCCTCATCGAGCTCAGCGAGTTCGTGAAGGCGTTCGAGGAGACCTTCGACGTCACCGCCGCCGCGCCCGTCGCGGTCGCCGCTGCCGGCCCCGCCGGTGGCGCCCCCGCCGAAGAGGCCGAGGAGAAGGACTCGTTCGACGTCATCCTCGAGGCTGCCGGCGACAAGAAGATCCAGGTCATCAAGGTCGTCCGCGAGCTCACCTCGCTCGGCCTCGGCGAGGCCAAGGCCGTCGTCGATGGTGCTCCCAAGGCCGTCCTCGAAGGCGCCAACAAGGAGACCGCCGAGAAGGCCAAGGCTGCCCTCGAAGAGGCCGGCGCTTCGGTCACCCTGAAGTAATCACGCCTCGCGCGTTCGAGCCCCTGGGATCTGCGGATCCCGGGGGCTCGTTTCATGTGCGGGTGGGGCCGGTCACCCGGCATCCATCGCGGCAGCCGAGGGGCCGAGCGAGGCCGTCGAGCTGCGCACGACGAGGCGCGGCTTCAGCTTCACGGTGACCGGTTCGGCGTCGGGGCGCTCGAAGTGCCCGACGAGCAGGTCGACCGCTTCGATGCCCTGTTCGCGCGGCACCTGACGCAGGGTCGTGAGCGAGAACATGTCGGCCAGCTCGTGATCGTCGATGCCGATCACGCTCAACTGTGCGGGAACGAGGATGCCGAGGCGCCGGGCGGCCACGATGGCGCCGATCGCGACCTCGTCGCACGCCGCCACGATTGCGGTGGGCCGCCTCTCGCTGTCGCTGAGCAGGTCGACGGCGGCGGCGTAGCCGTCGGGCAGACTCAGCGACGAGGGTGCGTGCCGCACACGATCGCCGAGCCCCGCCTCGCCCATCGCGGCGGTGTAGCCGGCGAGGCGTTCGGACTCGACGTGCGGGCGACCGGTGCCGGTCGCGCCGAGGTACACGATGTCGCGGTGCCCGAGCGTCAGCAGGTGCTGCGTCGCGCGGCGGCCGGCCTCGGCGTCGTCGACGCCGATGACGCTCGTGCGCGGGTCGTTGCCGACCACGCTGACGACCGGCTTGCCGAGCGAGAGCATGCGCTCGAGCTCTTCGCGCTCGGGTTCGAGCCCCACCGCGATGAGCCCGTCGAAGCGTTTGCGGGCCAGGTAGTCGTTGAAGATGCGTGCGCGCCCGGGCGTTCCCGGCTTGGCGTCGTACAGCGTCAGGTCGAGACCGCGTTCGAGCAGGGCGTGCTGAATGCCCTCGAGCACCTCGGAGAAGAACCACCGGTTCACATACGGCAAGACGACGCCGACGGTCTCGGTGCGCCCGGTCGTGAGGCTCTGGGCGTTCCGTGAGGGCGTGTAGTCGAGGGCGGCGGCCGCGGCGAGCACCCGATCACGGGTGTCGGGGGAGACGTAGCCGGAGCCGCTGAGCGCGCGGCTGGCCGTCGACTTCGACACGCCCGCCCGGGCGGCGACGTCGGCGATCCCGCTGACCCTCATCGCCGGTGCCCTCCTCGTTGCGGCATCTTCGTCGGTGCCGCGCATCATCATAGACACTTTCGCGCGTGTCGAGTGGAACCGATTCCAGATTGTGACGGCGGTTGTGGCATCCCTTTGCAGGCCCGTGATTCCGGGGCTCAGGCATCCTTCTTGGGTGGTTATCGAGTTGTGATCTGTCTCGCGTTGTGGATCGCATGAGAATCCCCTAGCTTGATCTGGAATCGGTTCCCGAAGTGCCGCCCTGCGGCGTGGATCGATCATGCACTCGACGAAGAGAGGATTCACATGCGCACATCACAGTGGCGTCACGTTCTGGCGCCGATCGCGGTGGCGGGGGTCGCCGCACTGGCGCTCGCCGGCTGTGCCGAGGGAGGCAGCAGCTCGGGCGAATCGAGCGGAGACGCCGGCGGCACCGTCCGCATCGCCGGCGGCATCACCGGCTCGGAGGCCGACGCGCTGCAGAAGGTGTTCGACGACTGGAGCGCAGACAGCGGCGTCAAGGTCACCTACACCGGCGACAAGAGCTTTGAGTCCAACATCGTCACGAAGGTGACCGGTGGCGACGCACCCGACATCGCGATCGTCCCGCAGCCGGGTCTGCTGAAGAGCCTCGTCGACACCGGTGATGTGAAGCCGGCGCCCGAAGAGGTCGAGAAGAACGTGGATGCCAACTGGTCGCCCGACTGGAAGAAGTACGGCACCTTCGACGACACGTTCTACTCCGCACCCATGCTCGCCAACATCAAGGGCTACGTCTGGTACTCGCCGGCGAAGTTCAAGGAGTGGGGCGTCGAGGTTCCGAAGACGTGGGACGAGCTGCTCACCCTCACCAAGACCATCCAGGAGAAGACGGGGGCCGCCCCGTGGTGCGCCGGGTTCGAGTCGGGCGGTGCGTCGGGCTGGCCCGGCACCGACTGGATCGAAGACCTCGTGCTGCGTCAGTCGGGCCCCGAGGTCTACGACCAGTGGGTCGACAACGAGGTGAAGTTCACCGACAAGCCGATCGCCGACGCGTTCACGGCGGTGGGAGACATCCTGCTGAACCCGGCCTACGTCAACGCGGGCTTCGGTGACGTCAAGAGCATCAACAGCACCGCGTTCGGCGATGTCGCGGCGAAGGTTGCCGACGGCACCTGCCCGATGACGCACCAGGCCTCGTTCCTCACCGCCAACTTCTTGACGGTGAAGACGGCGGCGGGCGAGACGCCCAAGGTCGCCCCCGACGGTGACGTCTACGCGTTCGTGCTGCCGGGCTACAAGGAAGGCGCGGCCACGATCGAGGTCGGCGGCGAGTTCGTCGCCGGGTTCTCCGACAGCGACGCCACCAAGAAGGTGCTCGCGTTCATGTCGAGCCCCGAGTTCGCCGACGCCCGCGTCAGCGAGGGCGGCGCGATCTCGGCGAACCTCAAGGCCGACCCGAACAAGGCGTCGAGCGAGTTCCTCGTCGAGGCGATGAAGCTGCTGCAAGACCCGAACACCACCGTGCGCTTCGACGCGTCCGACCTCATGCCGGCCACCGTCGGCTCGGGCTCGTTCTGGAAGGGCATGGTCGACTGGGTCGACGGCAAGGACCAGGCCACGGTCCTGTCCGACATCCAGGCCGGCTACAACAACTGATCCGACCGATCGTGTGAGCACTGCGGGCGGGATGCCGACACCGGCGCCCCGCCCGCAGTACTCTCGCCTCATATTCCGCGTCCGCCGCCGTACCGGAGAGTATCGATGACCGACACCACCACCGCGCCGTCCGCCCGGACGGCCGAAGACGCCCCGCCGCCGAAGGGCGCGAGGCGCCGCTACTCCGGCCGCACGACCGCGATCGTCGCGACGGTCGGGCTCGCGATCATGCTGGCCCTTTTCGTGCTGCTCCTGCTGAGCACCCCGGTCGAAGACCCGGCCAAGATCGTCATCCCCGGCTTCTCGCTGACCGCGCTGTTCCAGTGGCTCGGCGCGATGAACCCGCTCGCGCAGATTCCGATCATCCTCGTGATCTTCGCGGCGGTGGTCGGGATCATCCTCGTGCTGATCGAGTTCGCGCCGCGGCCGGGCCGGGTCTATTTCTGGATCCGGCTGGTCGCCTGCTTCGCGATCCCGGTGCTCGCGCTCATGCTGCTGCGCCCGTACCAGAGCGCCTTCATCTACGTCTTCGGCATCGCCGTGATCGCCGGGGCGGTGCTCTTCTGGCTCGACTACCGCTCGCGACAGGGCGCGGGCTACCTCTTCCAGCTGGTGCTGTTCGCCGCTCCCGCCGTCGTGCTGCTGCTGATCGGTCTCATCTACCCGTTCATCGCGACGTTCTTCCAGTCGTTCTACGACAAGACCGGCGACCAGTTCGTCGGCATGGAGAACTACGTCTGGGTCTTCACCCAGCCCGAGGGTCTCTGGTCGGTCGTCAACACGCTGATCTGGGTGCTCGTGTGCCCGACGATCGCGACGGTCGTGGGGCTCGCCTACGCGGCGTTCATCGACCGGGCGCGCGGTGAGAAGTTCCTGAAGGTGCTGATCTTCATGCCCTTCGCGATCTCGTTCGTCGGCGCCGGCATCATCTGGAAGTTCGTCTACGACTACCGGCAGGGCGACCAGCTGGGCATCCTGAACGCGATCGTCACCGCCTTCGGCGGCGACCCGGTCGCCTGGCTGAGCGTCACGCCGCTCGTGAACAGCTTCCTGCTCATGGTCGTCTTCATCTGGAGCCAGACCGGCCTTGCGATGGTGATCCTCTCCGCCGCGATCAAGGCGGTGCCGGCCGAGCAGATCGAGGCGGCAGAGCTCGACGGTGCGAACGCGTGGGAGAGATTCCGCAACGTCACCGTCCCGGGCATCCGCTCGTCGATCGTCGTGGTCGTCACCACCATCGCCATCGCGTCGCTGAAGATCTACGACATCGTCGCGGTGATGACCGGTGGCCGGGCGAACACCTCGGTGCTCGCCTTCGAGATGGTCAACCAGCAGCAGCGGTTCCAGAGCTACGGACACTCGGCGGCGCTCGCCGTGGTGCTGTTCATCTTCGTGACGCCGCTGATCGTCTTCAACATCATCCAGATCCGCAAGCAGAGGGAGATCCGATGAGCACCGGAGTGGATGTCATCGAAGCCGCCGGACCGATCGGCGACGGTCGCTCCGCGCGCCAGGTCGCGCGCGACACGCGCAAGCACGAGGCGATGGCGCGCAAGCGC
Organism: Microbacterium paulum; assembly: GCF_015707995.1. Taxonomy (GTDB): domain Bacteria; phylum Actinomycetota; class Actinomycetes; order Actinomycetales; family Microbacteriaceae; genus Microbacterium; species Microbacterium paulum. The sequence goes on along the minus strand of NZ_JAAGRY010000035.1, from coordinate 7,649 downwards.
CTGACCTCGAAAGGGGCGACGATCGCGGCGCTCGTGATCGCGTTCTTCTGGACGATCCCGACGTTCGGCCTCTTCGTCACCTCGTTCCGGCCGGGCGCCGACGTGCAGTCGACGGGCTGGTGGACGGTGTTCACGGACCCGTCGTTCACGTTCGACAACTACCGCGCGGCGCTCACCTCAGGAGGCACCGCGCTGACCCTCGGCGAGTCGTTCATCAACTCGCTCGCCATCACGATCCCCGTCGTGTTCTTCGCGCTCGCCGTCGCCTCGATGCTCGCGTATGCGTTCGCGTGGATCGACTTCCCGGGTCGGAACATCGCGTTCATCGCGGTGTTCGCCCTGCAGATCGTGCCCCTGCAGATGGCCCTCGTACCGCTGCTGAGCCTCTTCTCGCGCGGCATGTCGATCGGCGACGTCACGATCTTCCCGCCGCTCGAGCTGCGCGGTCTCGAGCACAGCTTTGCGACCGTGTGGATCGCCCACGTGATCTTCGCGCTGCCGCTTGCGGTTTTCTTGCTGCACAACTTCATCGCCGAGATCCCGAGCGAACTCATCGAGGCTGCTCGCGTCGACGGCGCCGGTCACGGGCAGATCTTCTTGCGCATGATCATCCCGCTCGCCGCTCCCGCCCTCGCCTCGTTCGCGGTGCTGGAGTTCATCTGGGTGTGGAACGACCTGCTCGTGGCGACGATCTTCGCGCCGTCGACGTCGCTGCCGATCACCCAATCGCTCAACTCGCTCTCGGGCACGTGGGGCGACCAGTGGTTCCTGCAGGCGGCGGGCACGTTCATCTCGATCCTCGTGCCGCTGATCGTCTTCTTCTTGCTGCAGCGATTCTTCGTGCGGGGCCTGCTCGCGGGGGCGACGAAGGGCTGACGCCGCTCGGCACCCCGTTTCGGGGGTCTCCGCGGTCTAGGGTGATGCCATGCAGACCGCGGCGACCCCCGGCGGCGTTTCGGATGATCCCGACCCGGCCGTCGACCCGAATGTCGGGCTGACCGACGACGAGGCCGCCCGCCGCGCCGCCGCCGGGCAGGGCAACGCGTATCGCGCCGAGACGAGCCGGAGCGCGTGGAGCATCATCCGCGCGAACGTGTTCACCCCGTTCAACGGCATCGTCTTCGCGTGCTTCGGCGTGCTGTTCGTCATCGGGCGCTGGCAAGACGCCCTCTTCGGGTTCGCCGCCGTCGGCAACGCCCTGATCGGGTCGCTGCAGGAGTTCCGGGCCAAGGCCGCGCTCGACAAGCTCGCCCTGCTCAACGCGTCGACCGCCCGCGTTCGGCGGGGCGGCGCCGAGGTCGAGATCGCTCCTGGTGACATCGTGCTCGGCGACATCCTGGTGCTGCGGGCGGGCGATCAGCTCGCCGCCGACGCGCGCGTGGTGCGCTCGCGCGGGCTGCAGATCGACGAGTCGATGCTGACCGGTGAGGCCGACGCCGTCGACAAGCACCCGGGTGACGAGGCGCTGTCGGGGTCGATCGTGGTCGGGGGAGACGGCGACGCGCAGGTGATCCGGGTGGGGGCGGATGCTTACGCCAACGCCTTCGCGGGCGAGGCGAAGCGGTTCTCGCTCGTCGGCTCCGAGCTGCGCGACTCGATCAACCGCGTGCTCGGCTGGGTCGGCTGGGCGATCGGGCCGGTGGGCCTGCTCGTGCTGAACGCGCAGATGCAGGTCCTCGGCGGGTGGCGGCAGGCGTGGCGGACCGGCGCGTGGGTCGACGCGCTGACCGCGACGATCGCGTCGGTGACGGCGATGATCCCGCTCGGGCTCGTGCTCATGACATCCATCGCCTTCGCCGTCGGCGCCGCGCGCCTCGCCTCGCGGCAGGTACTCGTCAACGAACTGCCCGCCGTCGAGGGGCTCGCCCGGGTCGACGTCATCTGCCTCGACAAGACGGGCACCCTCACCGAGGGCGACATCGTCTACGGCGACGCGTTCGTCCTGGCTCAGGCACCGGACTGGCAGCGCACGCTCGGCTGGTACGGCACGGCACCGGATGCCAACGCCACCGCCCGCACGCTCGCCGCGCCCTTCGGGGATGAGCCGCCGCGTCGCGCGGCGCTGACGATCCCGTTCTCGTCGGCGCGCAAGTGGAGCGCGGTGTCGTTCGACGACGCGCCGGGCACGTGGGTGCTCGGGGCGCCGGAGATGGTCTTCGGCGCGCGCGCCGGCGACGAGGCCGACCCGCTCGGCGCGGCCGTGATCGAGCGCGCGTCGAGCGGACGGCGCACGCTCGTGCTCGGGTTCAGCGCGCACTCGCTGACCGAGCAGAGCGCCGACGCGGAAGAGCTCCCCGCGGGGCTGTTGGCCGTCGCGGTGCTCACGTTCCGTGAGAAGGTGCGCGGCGATGCCGCGCAGACCCTCGAGTACTTCCGCGAGCAGGGCGTCGGCATCCGCATCATCTCGGGCGACAACCCGCGCACCGTCGCCGCGATCGCCCGCGAGGTCGGCGTCGACGTCGCGGACGGCTTCGACGCGCGCACGCTGCCGGGGGACGACGAGGCGCTCGCCGACGTGTTCGAGGAGCACACCGTGTTCGGGCGGGTGACACCCGACCAGAAGAAGCGGATGGTCATCGCGCTGCAGTCTCGCGGGCACACCGTCGCGATGACCGGCGACGGTGTCAACGACGCGCTCGCGATCAAGACCGCCGACATGGGGATCGCGATGAACTCGGGATCGGCAGCGACCAAGGCCGTCGCGCGCATCGTGCTGCTCGACGACAGGATCTCGCACCTGCCCGACGTCGTCGCCGAGGGACGTCAGGTCATCGCGAACATCGAACGCGTCTCGATGCTCTTCCTCACCAAGACCGTCTACGCGACCCTGCTGGCGGTGCTGTTCGGAATCCTGGTGCTGGAGTTCCCGTTCCTGCCGCGGCAGCTGTCTATCACCGACGGGCTGACGATCGGCATCCCCGCGTTCTTCCTCGCGCTCATGCCGAACGCCCAGCGCTACGTCCCGGGGTTCCTCCGCCGCTCGCTGAGCTTCGCAATCCCGGCGGGAATCGTCGTGGCCGCGACGATCACGACGTACACGCTGCTCGAGCGCCCGCAGGGCATCGGCATCGACGAGGTGCGCACGGGCGCGACGATCGTGCTCGCCGTCGTCGGAATCTGGATCCTCGGTGTGCTCGCCCGCCCGCTCAACCGCTATAAGGGGGCCGTCGTCGGGGCGATGTTCGTCGCGCTGATCGTGATCTTCACGGTGCCGCTCGCGCGGGCGTTCTTCCTCCTCGTCGACCCGGGACCGGTGACCGCGGTGCTCGTGACCGGCGCGTGCCTGGTGGCGGTGTGCCTGATCGAGATCGTGCGGCTCGTGCAGCGCCGCTACGTCGCCCGCACGCTCGTCGACGCCTCCGCGCACCCGACGGTGCCGCATCCGCAGGCGGTATCCCCTCCGGTTCCGGTGACCCTCGCGGTCGTGGCGGTCTACCTCGGCGGGCTCGCGAGCGCGATGTTCGGCGTGCTGTTCCTGCTGAGCCGCTATGAGGTGCCCGCCGACCTCGTCGTGATCGTCTCGCTCGTCGGCGCCGGGATCATCCTGTTCGGACTGCTCTCGGTCGCCGCCGCGGCGGGGCTGTCGCGGGGGAGCGGACTGTCCCGCCTGTTCGTCACGCTCCTCGCCGCCGCGCTGATCGTGCTGCAGGCGTGGACCCTCGCCCTCGCGCGGGAGTGGAGCTGGTGGGCGGCGGCGCAGATCGTGGTCTACCTGCTCGTGCTCATCGCGCTGTGGGCGCCCCCGGCCGGGCGCTTCTTCCGCCCGGTGCTGCACGCCGGGTGAGGGTGGCCCCGGGTGAGGGCTGCACGCCGGGTGAGGGCGGCGCCGGTGCGAGGGCGGCGCGTCAGTCGGTGCAGGCGAGGCCCGCGCGCAGGCTCGTCATGAGCTCGATCTCGGCCGACTGGGTGGCGCGGGTCGAGGCGGCGGCCTGCAGGGCGCGCGGCTCGTGACCGAGGTCGAGCAGCGCCTGCGCCATCGGCAGCGCGCCCTCGTGGTGGCGGATCATCAGCCGCAGGAACGTGCAGTCGGCGGCGGTGCCCGACTCGGCGCGCAGCTGGGCGAGGTCGGCGGCGCTCGCCATCCCCATCTGGGTCATGAGCTCGGCCTCGGATGCCGGCGCGGACCCGCCGCCGTGCTCGTGATCGGAGCCCGAGGCATCCGTCCACCCCTGCATCCAGGACATGAGCGGGGCGCCGCGCTGGGGCAGGTTCCACTTCACGAGCCAGTCGTAGAACTCGCCCTTCTGCGCCGACTGGGTGGTCGCGATGTCGTAGGCGAGCACCCGCACGTCGTCGTTCTCGGTGGTGCGGTAGATGTCCATCGCCATCTCGACCGCCTGGCCGTGGTGCACCTGCATGTCGCGGGCGAACCCCGCCTCGGGTGAGTCGGTGCCGGGCGTGGCCGGGGCGGCGGCGAACGTCGTGAACCGGCCGATCGCGAAGGCGACCCCCGCCACGGCGATCGCCACGAGCAGCACCGCCCACCACGGCGGCAGGCTGCGGCCGGTGCGTTCTGCGGGCGCGGCCCCGGGCGCCGAGGTCACGACGTCTTGCCGGGCCCGTCGATGGCGCCGGTGCACGCGGCGCCGGGCTCGGGCACGTTCTGGCTGCGCCAGTACTCCTCGAAGAACTCGCCGATGCGCGGGTCGGAGGCGCTGTCGAGCTTCAGCTGCGCGTTCCACGCGGACAGCACGATCGGGCTCGGCAGGCCCTCGTACGGCGAGAGGATCGCGTAGCTCGACGGCAGGTGCGAGGTCAGGGTGGCCAGCTCGTCGCCGCTCACCCGCGACGCGTCGTAGGTGACCCAGACGGCGCCGTGCTCGAGCGAGTGCACCGCGTTCTCGTTCTGCTGCGGCTGGTCGTACACGCCGCAGTTGAGCCAGTACTGGTTGTGCGGCCCGCCCGCGGGGGGATTCTGCGGGTAGTCGACGGTTCCCGCGACGTGCTTCGTCTCGTTCGTGAACGTCTCGACGCCCTCGATCTCGGCACCCGTGCCGCCGGCGTCGTAGGTCGCGGGTTTCGGCGCGAAGATGATGGATGCCGCGACGAGCCCGATCACGACGAGGGCGGCGGTCGAACCCACGATCCACCAGGTGAGGCGGCTGCGGCGGCGCCGGGCGAGGCCGCGCTCGTACTCGGCGAGCTTCTGCTGCTTCTGCTGTTCGCGCTGCTGCTTGACGGTCAGATCGATCGCGGCCTGCGTGGCGGGGTTTCCGCTCTGACGCTTGCCGGAAGAGGTCGGGGTCATGTGCGTGATCTCGGCTCGGGGTGCGGCCCGCGGCGGCGGGAGGGACGCTCCGATTCTATGCGGCGGGATGGGTAGTGGGGCCGGGAGGCGGCGCAGGCAGGGCGGGGGCGCGGCGGCGCACGATACGATGGACAGGTTTTGCCGAATCGTTTCGAACGACGGGACCCCGTGCGCGACACAGCTTCGATCCCGACGACCTCCCCCCGCAGCGCGGGGGCGCCGTCGTCGTCTTCGCCGACCGGTGCGATCCGCACGCTCGGCGCGAATCCCGCGACCGCGCCCATCGTGCTGCACCCGGGTGACGCCATCGGGGCGGGTCGTCGCGTCGTCTACATCATCCTGCTCGGGGCGCTCACCGCGCTCGGACCGTTCACGATCGACCTGTACCTTCCCGCCTTCCCGGTGCTGCAGCAGGACTTCCACACGACCGCCGCGGCCATCCAGTTGACACTCACCGGCACGATGATCGGGTTCGCGCTCGGACAGCTGATCGTCGGGCCGCTGAGCGACAAGGTGGGCAGGCGACGCCCGCTGCTGGCCGTCACGGCGCTGCACGTGATCGCGAGTGTCGGCGCGGCCCTCGCCCCCGACCTGACGCTCCTCGCCGTCGCGCGGGTGCTCATGGGAATGGGCGCCGCGGCGGGCGGCGTGGTCGCGATGGCGATCGTGCGCGACCTGTTCGGCGGGCGGCGCCTCGTCGTCATGCTGAGCCGGCTCGCCCTCGTCTCGGGGGTGGCGCCCGTGATCGCCCCGCTCATCGGGTCGGCGCTGCTGGCGGTCATGCCGTGGCGCGGCATCTTCGTCGTGCTCGCGGTGTACGGCTTCGTCATGCTGGTCTCGGCGATCGCGCTCGTTCCCGAGACGCTGCCCAAGGCCCGCCGCGGCGCGGCCGGGGGAGCGACGGTGCTGCAGCGGTACCGCAGCGTCTTCAGCGACCGGGTGTTCATCGGCGTGCTGATCATCGGCGGCATGACGTTCTCGGGGCTGTTCTCGTATCTCTCCTCGTCGTCCTTCCTCTTCCAGGAGGGCTACGGCTTCGACGCCCAGCAGTACGGCATGCTCTTCGCCGTCAACTCACTGGGTGTCGTCCTCGGCGTGCAGACCGCCTCGCGGCTCGCCGCGCGGTTCGGGCCGCAGTGGGTGCTCGCCTTCTCGACCGCCGTGCTGGTGCTCGCGTCGCTGGCGATCATCGTCTTCGACCAGCTCGGCCTCGGCCTGTGGCCCACGATGGCGGCGCTGTTCGTCTTCATGACCGCGTGCGGATTCACGTTCCCGTGCGTGCAGGTGCTGGCCCTGGACCGGCACGGCGCCGCCGCCGGCACCGCGGCATCCATCATCGGCGCGTGCAACTTCGGCGTCGCCGGCCTCATCTCGCCGATCGTCGGGTGGATCGCCCGCGACGCCGGCATCACCGCCACCACGATGGCGTCGGTGATGGTCGGCTGCGCCGTGATCGGATGCCTGTCGCTGTGGCTGATCGTGCGCCCGCGCACCGTGGAGCGCCTCGCGCCCTGAGCGCAGCTCGCCCTCGCGGCGTCCGGCGGTCGTGCACAATGGGGCGATGGCCGCACCGCTCGACGACGACGTCATCACGACGGGTTCGCAACGCCTCGTGATCGGCCTGGTGCTGATCGTGCTCGCGATCGGGCTCGGCGTGCAGATCACCCTCGAGGCCGACATCGACGTCGACGAGTGGTGGAACTCGTTCGTCGACGTGTTCTCGTTCCTGCAGCCGCTCTCGCTCGCGTTGAACTTTCTCGGCGGCGGGTGGTTCGCCACGTTCGTGGTGCCGCTCGGGGTCGCCGCGATCCTGCTGGCCGTGCGGCGGCCGTGGGGCGCGCTGTTCGCGCTGTGCGCCTCGGCGGGGAGCGCCCTCGTGGTGCAGATGCTGAAGGCGATGTTCGGCCGCGCGCGGCCCGAAGAGATGATCGTCGTCTCGGACCACGGGTCGTACCCGTCGGGCCACACCGCCAACGCCGCGACGCTCGCCGTGATCGCGGTCGTGATCGTGCCGCGGGTGTGGGTCGCGATCGTCGGGGCGGCGTGGGTGTTCGCGATGGCGTTCAGCCGTACCGAGGTGCACGCGCACTGGTTCACCGACACCGTCGGCGGCACGCTCGCCGGTCTCGGCGGGGCCCTCGTGGTGGCGGCGCTGTTCACGCCCGCGCTCACCCGTGAACGCGGGCGCTCCGGTCGCTAGGCTGAGCGCCATGACTGCTGCCGACGACGCGGAACTGGCCCGACTGCAGGCCGAAGCAGAGGCGGCCGAGGCCGCTCTGAAGCTCGCTCAGGCGAAGGCGGCGCTCGCCGCCGCGCGCGCCTCCGCCGCTCAGACCGAGGGTGCGGATGCCTCGGCGGCCGACGCGGCGACGCCGACGGATGCCGCGGCGGCGGCTCCTGG
>NZ_JAAGRY010000034.1 GCF_015707995.1 Microbacterium paulum | reverse complement strand
CCGCGACCGCGGTGATATTCGGCGGCGCAGGAAGGACCTCCCCGGTTCGCAGATCGACGGTCTCGGATTGCTCAGTTGTTGTCTTCAATTCAGTGCTCATGACGTGATTCAGCTTCCCGTCCGACCGAAGCCGAACCGATCACGCCGAACCCCTCACACACAAACTTTCCGACAGACCCCATGCTGGGCTCCGCTCCGCGCGACGCCGAGGGTCGCCTCACCGTCATCGGCGACGGCACCCCGCACTGGGCGACCGTGCACGTCGACGACCTCGCCGAGCTGTACGTGCGGGTGATCGAGAGCCCCGAGCCGGTCGGACGGGTGCTCGGCCTCAGCGGTCACAACGCGACGGTCACCGAGCTCGGCGAAGCGGTCGCCGGCGGTCCTGTCGTTGCGGAGGGCGTCGAGGCATCGCGTGCACGTCTGGGCGCACCGTTCGCCGACGCCCTCATGCTCGACCAGCAGGGAAGCGGTGCGAAAGCGCGCGCGCTCGGCTGGACGCCGACCCGCCCCTCGCTGCTCGAGGAGATCCGCGCCTGCGCGTACGGCTCGGCCGCGCAGGGCTGATCAGGTCACTCGCGGTCGGCGCCGCACCTCTGTCGCCGCGGAGCGCTCCGGTCTACGCTCTCGGCATGTGCCGAAACATCCGGGTGCTCCACAACTTCGACCCGCCCACGACCGATGACGAGGTCCGTGAAGCGGCACTGCAGTTCGTCCGCAAAGTGAGCGGCTCGACGCATCCCTCGCGCGCCAACACCGAGGCGTTCGAGGCGGCGATCGACGAGATCGCCGCGGCCACGCGTCGCCTCCTCGATGCGCTCGTGACCGCGGCGCCGCCCAAGAACCGCGAGGCCGAGGCGGTCAAGGGACGCGCCCGCCACGAGAAGCGGATGGAGCGCGAAGTGCGCATCCGCACAGCATCCTGATCGGATGCCGCTGCCGGATGCCCGCGGCATCCGGCACCTTCTCAGCTTCACGTCACCGTGCTGCCCTACTGTGGCAGCAGTCCAGGGGGAGTACTCCGACACGGACGGCTCGTCAATACGGTCGCATCGCGGCCCGGGCCGACCGGTCACGTGAGGGATGGGGGAGACTCTGGCGTCGACTCGTCACGCCATTCTTCGGGAGACCCCTGTGAACATCACCCCGCTCGTGTGGATCATCACGATCGCCGTCACCATCGCCTTCTTCGTGTGGGAGTTCTTCGCGCACGTGCGCAAGCCCCACGAGCCGACCGTCGGCGAGTCCGCGCGCTGGTCGGCCTTCTACATCGGTCTCGCGCTACTGTTCGGTGTCGGCGTGGGCGTCTTCTCGGGGTGGGGATACGGCGGCGAGTACTTCGCCGGGTACCTCACCGAGAAGGCCCTGTCGATCGACAACCTGTTCGTGTTCCTCATCGTCATGACCGGGTTCGCGGTGCCGAAGATGTACCAGCAGAAAGTGCTGATGATCGGCATCGTCATCGCCCTCATCATGCGCGGCGCCTTCATCGCCGTCGGGGCGGCGCTGATCGAGAACTTCTCGTGGGTGTTCTACCTCTTCGGCGCGCTGCTGCTGTTCCTCGCGTACCGACAGGCGTTCGCGCACGGCCAGTCCAACCCCGCCGACGGCTGGTTCATGCGCCTCGTGCGCCGCGTGCTGCCGGTCAGCGACGAGTACGACGGCGACCGGCTCACGGTGAAGAAGGACGGTCGCCGCTTCGTCACCCCCATGCTCCTCGTCATCGTCGCGATCGGCTTCATCGACCTCGTCTTCGCCGTCGACTCGATCCCCGCGATCTACGGGCTCACCGAGGAGGCCTACCTCGTCTTCACGGCGAACGCCTTCGCACTGATGGGTCTGCGCCAGCTCTACTTCCTCATCGGCGGTCTGCTCGAGCGCCTCGTGTACCTCGCCCAGGGACTCGCCGTGATCCTCGCGTTCATCGGCGTGAAGCTGCTCATCCACGCGCTCCACAAGAACGAGCTCCCGTTCATCAACGGCGGCGAGCACGTGACGTTCATTCCCGAGATCCCCATCTGGCTGTCGCTGCTGTTCATCGCCGCCACCGTCGCCGTCGCGACGATCGCGAGCCTCCTGAAGACGCGGAAGGATGCCCGGGGCGACGCCCTGCCCGTCGCGCGCCACGACGCCCGTTGAGGGGGGCCGTTGGCGCTGGGATCACTCGCGAGGCAGGCCTGGGGGCACTTCCGGCCGTGCGGCTCTCGGCTGGACGCGCCCGAGGAGAGGACGTGGCAGGGCTTCTCCGACGTTGCCGAGGTCCTGGCCGCCGCGGCACAGCATCTTCTTCGCGAACGGCCTCGACCTGCCGTGGGAGCGGGCCCCCACGTGGGATCCCGCCGTGTTCGAGATCGTCGATTCGGCCCGCACCGCCTGAGGCGCACGCCCGGCATCCGTCTGCGAGCATGAGCGTATCGGGCCGGGGTGCGCTGGGGGAGGTAGCCATGGCCTGGGGTGCCCGCGGGGCGGTGTGGGGTGGCCCGGATCGGCGCGCGGCGCGCCGGGGGCGTGCGTGCCCGGGCGACGCCCACACCCCGGCGGCATCCGAAGTGCAAGGGATGCCGGGCGACACGCCGGTGCGACGCGCGCCCGGGCGGCGTGTCCCCGCGGCCGCCTTGCAGTTCGGGTTATGGGTGGGATGCGGCAGGCGAGCGAAGTCCTGGCCCGGCGGCGGCCGGCGTGCGAGCAGGTCGAAAGTATGCTCGACGCGTGAGCAGATGGCGGCCGTCCCCCGCGCGATGGACACACCACGCGGCATCCGAGACGCCCCGCTTCTCACCGAGCGTCGAGTCCCGCGCCACCCGCTGGTCGCTGGGCGCCGCTCTCGTCGCCGCCGCCACCACCGTGCTCGTCATGGGCGGGGCGCGGATGCCGCTCGGCGGCGGAGAGTCCGTCGGCAGCCTGGCGGCACTGCTCGCGGCCATCGCGGCCGGTCCGGCCTTCGCCGTCTCGTTCGCGCTCGAACGGCGCCGCGGATATCTCGCCTGGCGCAACAGCCTGCCGCGCGCCAAACGTGTGACCGACCTGATCGCCCTGTCGGGGGCGATGATGATGCTGGCGGACCTCGTCGTCGTCGCCGTCGCCGAACTCTTCCAGCTGGGCTTCCGCGGCCTCACGATCGACCCGTTCGGTGCCGCGGCGCTGGTCGCCGCCGCCGTCGGCACGATGACCTACGTCGCATCGGTTTCGGGGGCACGGGTCACCTCCACGGGCGTCGCCTCGCTCGCCACCCTCGTGCTGTTCGTCGGCACGCTCGCGAGCATGGTGAGCGCCTCGCAGGGTGATTGGTGGCGGTTCCACTTCTCCGAACTGGGCAACGAGTCGGGGTACGCCGGCTACCAGTTCAACCTCTCCCTCATCACGACCGGCGCCGTCATCACCGCGCTCGCCAACTTCGTCGCTCACGACCTCGAGGTGGGTTTGCGTGCGCACGTCGACACCCCACAGCGCCGTGCCCGCCTGTTCGCCTGGCTGCTGGCCGTGATCGGTCTGTGCTTGATGGTCGCCGGCTTCGTGCCGGACGCCGTCGCCTTTCCGGTGCACGTGGGCGCGGCATCCGGAATGGTCGTCGTCTTCGGCGTGCTGGTCGGATGCCTGCTGACTCTCGTTCCCGGCATCCGCCGCGACATCGCGGTCTTCTCGGTGCTGGTCGTCGCGGGCATCGTCGTCGCGGTCGCCCTGTGGGTGCCGATCGACTACTACAACCTCACCGGGTCGGAGTTCATCATCGCGGGCCTGCTGTTCGCATGGCTCATGCTGTTCGTGCGCCAGGCGAGGGCGTACGCGGATGCCGCCGCGCCGGCACCTCCCGTTCCCGCGGCAGCGGCTCCGGCCGCCGCGTGAGCGCGGGTGCACCAACTAACGTGAAGGGGACGAAAGGGTCCGGATGCGTGCAGTGGTGATGGATGCCGTCGGCGCACCGTTGGAGGTGCGTGCGGTCGCTGACCCGGTCGCACCCGCCGGCGGCGTGGTCGTCGAGGTGCGGGCGACGGGGCTGTGCCGCAGCGACTGGCATGCCTGGGCGGGTCACGACGACATCGCCGTGCCGCACGTTCCGGGCCACGAGCTTGCCGGCGTGATCGTCGAGACCGGCGCGGGCGTCGAGCGTTTCGCCGTCGGTGACCGGGTGACCGTGCCGTTCGTCTGCGGCTGCGGGGCATGCGGGTGGTGCCGCGCGGGCGACGCGCAGGTGTGCCCCGATCAGCAGCAGCCCGGGTTCACGCACTGGGGCTCGTTCGCCGAGCGCGTTGCGCTGCACGCGGCCGACACCAACCTCGTGCGCATTCCGGACGACGTCTCCTTCGCCGCCGCGGCTGCCCTCGGATGCCGCTTCGCGACCGCGTTCCGTGCGCTCACCGGTCGCGCGCACGTGCAACCCGGCGAGTGGGTCGTCGTGGTCGGGGCGGGTGGGGTGGGACTCAGTGTCGTCATGATCGCCCGCGCGCTCGGTGCTCACGTCGTGGCCGTCGACCGCAACCAGGCCGCGCTGGACGCGGCATCCGCTCTCGGCGCCGATGCCGTCGTCGTCGCCGACGGGGTGGACGTGCCCGATGCCGTGCGCCGGATCGCCGGCGGAGGCGCGCACGTCTCGATCGACGCGGTGGGCGAGGAGCAGACGGCGGCCGACGCCGTGCTGAGCCTGCGTCGCCGCGGCCGCCACGTGCAGGTCGGGCTGCTTCCGTCGGAGACGGGGTTGTCGGGGATGCCGATGGCCCGCGTGATCGCGTGGGAACTCGACGTGCTCGGCAGCCACGGCATGGCCGCCGTCGACTATCCGGCGATGCTCGAGCTCATCGCCGAGGGGCGCCTGCGTCCGCAGGAACTCATCGAACGCACGATCTCGCTCGCCGAGGCCGCGGCGCTGCTGCCCACCTTCAACCGTGCCACGCTTGCCGGTATGACGATGATCGATCCGGGAGTTCTCGCATGAGCGGGACGAAGCGCACCGAGCCGACCTTCCAGCGCAACGCACTGGCACCGGCCTTGCTTGCCGCCGCCGTGCTGTTCCTCGCGCCCGTGCTGCTGACGGCGGGCTGGGGGATCGTGGTGCTCTTCGTCGTCGCGATCCTGGCGCTGATCGTCGGCTGGTTCGCCGTGCAGGCGCGTCAATGGGTGTGGGCCGCGGTGTTCGCCGTGATCGCGGTGGCCTGGAACCCCGTCTTCCCGTTCGGGTTCGACGGCTTGGTCTGGTCGCTCGTGCAGCCGGCCGCCGCCATCGTGTTCCTCGTCGCGGGCGCGATGATCAAGACCCCGCGGGACTGAGCGCCTCGGCATGCTGCCGCTGCTGCGGCGTGACGGTGAACGGTGAGGCGTCTGGCTCGCCGCGGTGACGCACGGTCTGCACGACGAAGATCGCGATCCCGAGCACGACGACGGCGAACGATGCCCAGATGTTCGCCGGGATGCCGAGAGGTGCGTCGCCCGTGGGGTCGATGCGGATCGCCTCCAGCCAGCTGCGACCCAGGCCGTACCAGATGAAGTACGCCGCGATGAGCCGCCACGATGCCCAGGGGAACCGTCCACAGCGCCACGTCGAGCACGGTGCCCGCCGGCACCCCGCGGGCGCGCAGCCGCCGCTCGGTGATGATCACGGCGGCGATGATTCCCGCGATGATGCACAGCGCGTAGATGTGGATCGTCAGCGGGCCGATGTGGAAGCTGGACCAGCTGAGGTCAGGGCTCGGGATGCTCAGGTGCACGCCCGACATTATGTGCCTGCCGGGTATGAGTTGGCCCGGGGGGCTCGGGGTTCCGTTCCGCGGTGACCGAACTGCAAGGCGTCGACCGCAACACGCGGGGTCAGGCCCGGATGCTGCGGCGTGTCGCTCGGCATCCCTTGCAGTTCGGGTCGGGAATGGGTGTTCCACTGACGCGCGGGGGGGGGGGGGGGGGAGGGGGGGAGCGGCGCGATCAGTCGGCGCGGGCGGGCGGCGTCGCTGTTTCCTGCTGGGGCTGCCGGGATCGGCGTATCTCTATCAGGGAGAGGAGCTCGGCCTGCACGAGGTGGCGGAGATCCCCGCCGACCAGCGGCAGGACCCGACCTTCTTTCGCACCCACTAGGAGCAGTACGGACGTGACGGATGCCGCGTGCCGCTGCCGTGGACCCGCGAGGGCTCCTCGTTCGGCTTCGGTTCGGGGGTGCGCACCTGCCGCAGCCGTCGTGGTTCGCGGACGTATCGGTCCAGGCGGAGGAGGGCGATCCGGCATCCACTCTCTCGCTCTACCGCCGTGCCCTCGCCCCGCGGCACGAGCTCCTGGCGCTGGAGCGACTGGAGTGGGTCGAGACCGGCCGCGGCGATGTGCTGCGTTTCCGCCGCCCGAATGGCTGGGAGGTGGTGACGGTGTTCGGCTCCGCACCGCTCGCGCTGTCGTTCGTGCCGGGTCAGCGTGTCGTGCTGTCGAGCACTCCGCTCGACGGCGACACCGTGCCGGGGGAGACGACGGTCTGGATCACGGGGGACTGATCCGGCCGGTCGCGTTGCGGGTGGGGGCGGGTGCCGAACTGCAAGGGATCACGGGTCGCGCGCTCGGCTTCGCGCTCGGCTTCGCGGTCGGCACGTTCCGCCTCGGTCCGCTCGGCTTCGGCACGGCGCGCGGCGGCGGCTTCGAGGTCGGCGCGGAGGATCGAGGCTTGCCACGACTCGCCGCGGTATCGGGGCTCAGACATCGCGGCGCCGTCGGTCGAGGCGGTCGCGGCACACGCCGCGCGCTCCGAGGTAGCAGTACACGCCCGGCGCGGCGGCGTGGTCGGCACACGCCACGGCGAGGGCGTCGGGCATGACGGCATCATGGGCGAGGCGGTCGAGCACGTGCGCCGGGGACTCGCCGGGCTCCTAGGTGGCGGGGCGCGCCTCGTGCTCGGGCATGAGCCCTCGCGGTGCTGTTGGGGCTCACGGCGGCGCTCGCGGCGGTGCGGTTCGAGGGCACCACAGCCGGCTGGGCGCTCCTCACGATCCTCGTCATCGTGCGACCGGATCTCTCCGACACCCGCAGGCGGCTGGGCCATCGCATCCTCGGCACGGTGGCGGGCGGTCTCGTCGCGGCGCTCCTCGCGTCCGTGCTGCCGATCCGGCCGGTGCTGCTGCTGGTCGGTGCGGTGTGTGCGGCTCTGGTCATCGTGTGCCAGTTCGTCACGGTGACGTACGCGGTGTACGCCTTCGTGCTGACACTCTCCGTCGTGCTGCTGAGCACGCCCGTCGCCTCGGTGGCCGCGGTCGACGCCCAACGGGTCGCCTACACACTGGCGGGCGCGCTGATGATCGTCATCGGCTCGATCGTCGCCATGCCGCTGATCCGGCGCCGACGGCCGCTGCCGTGATCTTTCGGATGCCTCTTCGCTGAGCCGTCGGCACGGCTCGCTATCGTGGGGTCATGTCGTCGCACGCGCCGTTTACGCCCGCTCCTGAGCCACGCACCGGCGCGGCGGCTGCGCCGTGGGCCTGGTGGGCGTTCGGGCTGGCGTTCGTCCCTCCGGTCCTCCTGATGCTCGGGTTCGCGGGGCTCGGCACCGAGCGCATCGGATTCGTGGGGATCTTCGCGCTCGTCCTGTCGGTCGTCTTCGCCGTGCTCGCCCTCGCGCGCGGCTCCCGACCGCGCTGGCCCGCGATCATCGCGCTCGTGGTCACCGGACTCTACGTCGCCGTGTTCGCTGTCTTCCTCGTCTGGGCGTTGCTGGGGCTCACGCAGCTCATGTTCGCGCCCACCTACTGACGCAGCCCCGCTAGGCTCCTGGCATGGCCCAGCTCGTGCTCACCGTCGTCGGCGACGATCGTGCCGGACTCGTCAACGCCCTCGCGCAGGCCGTGTCGGGCGCCGGCGGCAACTGGGAGCAGAGCGAACTCGCCGAACTCGCCGGTGCGTTCGCGGGCATTGTGCTCGTCACGGTGCCCGATGACCGCGTCGACGAGCTCACCGGAGCGTTGCAGAGCCTTGACGGCCTGCTTCGCGTCACGGTGCACGGCGGCGTCGGCTCGACCCTCGCCAGCGACGAGGCCGGCTCAGACAGGCCCGACACCCTGTCTTTCACGGTGCTCGGCAACGACCGACCCGGCATCGTCCGTGACGTCACGACCGCGATCGCCGCGCACGCGCTCTCGATCGACGCCTTCCGCAGCCGCACCCTCGAGGCTCCGATGGCCGGGGGCACGCTGTTCGAGGCATCCGTGTCGGTGAGCGTGCCGCGCGGTGTGGATGCCGAGGCCATCACCGCGGCCCTCGAGGCACTCGCGGGTGAGATCCCGGTCGACCTCACCGTCGGCTGACCGCGCGAGGCTCACGCCTCACTGCAGGGCGAGCGGCAGGACCGCGGCGGCGACGACGATGGGCGCTGCCACGAGACCCCAGATCACGTAGTGCCGCCACGGCACTTCGACGCCGACCGCGTGCAGCCGTTCGTGCCACAGCAGTGTCGCCAGCGACGCCCACGGGGTGATGAGCGGGCCGGCGCCGACCCCGATGAGCAGTGCCGCAAGGCGGGGCGGCGAATCGGCGACGGATTCGAGCGCGAGGTACGCCGGCAGATTGTTGATCGCGTTGGCCGCCAGCAGCCCGACGCCGGCGACCTGCATGAGCGAACCGAGGCCGTCGCCGGTGCCGATCGCCGCGGCGAGGAGCGCACCCGACCCCCACGCTTCGAGGGCGCCGACGGCGAGGAAGAGCCCCGACGCGAAAACGACGAGCTGCCACGGCACGAGCTGAGGAGTGAGCACGCCGGGGGAGCGCCACGCGAACACCGCCGTCAAGATGAGGGCGGCGGCGAGCGCCGGCATCCAGGGCGGAACTCCGACGACGAGCAGTGGAAGCATGACCACGAGCACGCCCGCCGTGACGCGCAGCAGCACCGGGTCGGCCACGCGGGGCGCCGGTGCGAGCACGAACCGGCCGCGCAGGTGCCGGCGCTGCAGCAGCCAGAGCAGCACGACCGTCACGAGCACCGCGACGAGCGCCGACGGCCCGAGCAGCCCCAGGAACGCCAGGGCGTCGCCCTCGTGGGCCAACCGATGCGCGGCGAGCAGGTTGGTGAGGTTCGAGATCGGCAGGAAGAGCGATGCCGTGTTCGCCAGCCACACCGTCGCGAGCGCGAACGGCAGCGGCGGCAGCCGGTGCGCGCGCGCCACCGCGACGACGACGGGCGTCAGCAGCACGGCGGTGGTGTCGAGCGAGAGGAACGCGGTCACGAACACGGCGAACGCCACGATCAGCAGCCACAGCACGAGGGTGCGCCCCCGCGACCACCGGGCGAGGCGCGCGGCGACGACGTCGAACACGCCCGCCGCGGCGGTGAGTTCGGCGACGATCGTGACCGCCACGACGAACAGCAGGATCGGCCAGACCCGGTCGGCGATCGCGAGGGCATCGGCCGGCGCCAACGCTCCGAACACGATCGACGCGCCGCCCAGGAGCAGCAGCACGGCTCCGACAAGGGCGAGCTTCACGGCATCCATCATGGACTCCACCATCGGCGCGCGGGGTGCCGCGACGATAGACTCGCCGTATGGACTCTCGCCGCACCTTCGCTGCGCGAACGCCCGGTGCCTGAGCGGGCAGGGCGCGGTGCGCCCGAAGCTGAGCATCCGAACCCATCCGCTGACATTCAGCCACCTTCTGGAGACCTTCCTGTGACCGACGTCTCACCCGCGGCGGACGTGACCTATCCCGCCGACGGTTTCGCCCTGTTCCCCGACCGCTCCGTCATCGCTCTGCGCGTGAATGGCGAGTTGAAAGACCTCGCCACCGTCGTCACCGAGAGCGACACCGTCGAGCCCGTGCTCGTGTCGAGCCCCGACGGTCTGTCGATCCTGCGTCACTCGACCGCGCACGTGCTCGCTCAGGCCGTGCAGCGCATCCGCCCGCAGGCGAACCTCGGCATCGGCCCGCCGATCACCGACGGCTTCTACTACGACTTCGGCGTCGCCGACCCGTTCACTCCCGAAGATCTCAAGGCGATCAAGAAGGAGATGGAGCGGATCGTCCGCGAAGGCCAGCGGTTCGTCCGCCGCGTCGTGAGCGAGGACGAGGCGCGCGCCGAGATGGCCGACGAGCCGTTCAAGCTCGAGCTCATCGACCTCGCGGGCGGGCCCGGATCGGGTGCGAACGCGGCCGAAGGGGCGTCGGCCGAGATCGGTGCGGGCGAACTGACGATCTACGACAACGTCACCCGCGACGGCGAGACCGCGTGGCGCGATCTGTGCCGCGGCCCGCACGTGCCCTCGACGCGCCTCGTGGGCAACGGCTGGGACCTCACCCGCATCGCCGGCGCGTACTGGCGCGGCAGCGAGAAGAACCCGCAGCTGCAGCGCATCTACGGCACCGCATGGGCGACGAAAGACGAACTGCGCGCCTATCAGCAGCGCCTCGAGGAGGCCGCCAAGCGCGACCACCGCAAGCTCGGCAAAGAGCTCGACCTGTTCTCATTCCCCGAAGAGATCGGCCCCGGTCTGAGCGTCTTCCACCCCAAGGGTGGAATCATCCGCTACGAGATCGAGCGCTACATGCGCGAGCGCCTGCTCGCGGCCGGCTACGAGGTCGTCAACACCCCGCACATCACCAAGGGCGACCTCTTCATGACCAGCGGTCACCTGCAGTGGTACGCCGACGGCATGTACCCCCCGATGATGCTCGACGAGGTCGTGGATGCCGACGGGCACGTCAGCCGCGAGGGCCAGGAGTACTACCTGAAGCCCATGAACTGCCCGTTCCACAACCTGATTTTCCGCTCGCGAGGGCGCTCGTACCGCGAGCTGCCGCTGCGTCTGTCGGAGTTCGGGTCGGTGTACCGCTACGAGAAGAGCGGCACCCTGTCGGGTCTCACGCGCGTGCGCGGCATGACCCAGGACGACACCCACATCTACGTGACCGCCGACCAGGTCAAGGGAGAGCTCACCCACAGCCTCGACTTCGTGCTGCAGACCCTGCGCGACTACGGCCTCAACGACTTCTACCTGGAGCTGTCGACCAAGGAAGACGGCAACCCGAAGTTCATCGGCGACGACCGCCTCTGGACCGAAGCGACCGAGACGCTGCGCGAAGTCGCGGAGGCATCGGGTCTCGAGCTCGTGCCCGACCCCGGCGGAGCGGCCTTCTACGGCCCGAAGATCTCGGTGCAGGCGCGCGATGCGATCGGTCGCACCTGGCAAATGTCGACGATCCAGCTCGACTTCAACCAGCCCGAGCGCTTCGAGCTCGAGTACACCGGGCCCGACGGCGAGAAGCACCGCCCCGTCATGATCCACCGCGCGCTGTTCGGCTCGGTCGAGCGCTTCTTCGCGATCCTGCTCGAGCACTACGCGGGGGCGTTCCCGGTGTGGCTCGCGCCTGTGCAGGTGGTGGGCATCCCCGTCGCCGACGAGTTCGCGCCCTACCTCGACGAGGTCGTCGCGCGCCTGCGGGCCGCGGGCGTGCGCGCCGAGGTCGACCACTCCGATGACCGCATGCCGAAGAAGATCCGCACCCACACCACGCAGAAGGTGCCGCTGCAGCTGATCGCGGGCGAGCAGGACCGCTCGGCGGGCACGGTGTCGTTCCGCTTCCGTGACGGGTCGCAGACCAACGGCATCCCGGTCGACGAGGCGATCGAGAAGATCGTCGCGGCGATCGCAGCGCACACCCTCGTCAACACGGCCGAGGACCTGGCGTGACCATCGGGGATGCCGGCGAGTCGCCCCTCGAGCAGGCGAGCGATTTCGCCGGTGTTCCCGACGCGTTCCAGCGGCTGTGGACCCCGCACCGGATGGTCTACATCAACGCCGGCGCCGACGTGAACCGCGGCGACGGATGCCCGTTCTGCGCTGCGCCGCAGAAGACGGATGCCGACGGGCTGATCGTCTACCGCGGCGTCACCGCGTATGCGCTGCTGAACCTCTTCCCGTACAACTCCGGGCACCTGCTCGTGTGCCCGTACCGCCACATCGCGACGTACGACCAGGCGAGCGCGCAAGAGGTCGCCGAGATCGGCGAGATCACCCAGACCGCGATGCGGGTGCTCCGTCAGGTGAGCAACTGCGACGGGTTCAACATCGGCATGAACCAGGGCGCGGTCGCCGGGGCGGGCGTCGACGAGCACCTGCACCAGCACATCGTGCCGCGGTGGGGGAGCGACGCGAACTTCTTCCCGATCATCGCCCGCACCAAGGCCCTGCCGCAGCTGCTCGGCGAGGTGCGCGAGACCGTGGCATCCGCCTGGCCCGTGTGACCAGCGCCCACACCCTCTCACGCGAAACGGCATGCAGCGCGCCATACGCGGTGACGTGTGGCGCGCTGCATGCCGTTTCGGCGAGTGGGGCGGGCGCGGGTTGGGCTGCGCTCAGCGCACGCGGGTGACGGCGAACTGCTCGCGCGGGTGCGCGTAGAACTCCTGCGCCTCGACGAGCTGCAGCTCGCGCTGGCCCGACTCGTACGTCAGCTGCAGCAGGTCGTACACGCTCGACACGGTCTTCGCGAGGGCCGATGCCGCGTCGCCGCTCGCCCGGTAGTGCGCCGTAAACAGGGCGGCCGTGACGTCGCCCGATCCGTTGGCCTTCATCGGGATGTGCGGGGTCTGCACCATCCAGGCGCCCTCATCGTCGACGGCGAGCATCTCGATCGTGCCCCGGCCGTCGTCGAGCACGGGCCGGTCGGGTCGCTCGACACTCGTGACGAGCACCGTCGTCGGACCCATCGCCCGCGCGGCATCGACCGAGGCGAGCGTCGAGTCGAGGTCAGACGGCTCGGTCTCGGTGAGAAAGCCCAGCTCGAACTGGTTCGGGGTGATGATGTCGGCGGCCGGCACCACGCGCTCGCGCAGCAGCACCGGGATCGCCGGCGCGACGAAGCATCCGCTCTTCGCGTTGCCCATGACGGGGTCGCACGCGTACACGGCGGCGGGGTTCGCCGCTTTCACGCGCGCGACGGCGTCGAGGATCACGTCGCCGATGCCGTCGCTGCCCTGGTAGCCCGAGAGCACGACGTCGATCTCGCCGAAGACCCCGCGCTCCTCGATGCCGAGGATCACCTCGTGAACATCGTCGGGCGAGATCAGCGGGCCGCGCCACGCGCCGTAACCGGTGTGGTTCGAGAAGTTCACCGTGTAGACGGGGAGCACCTCGACGCCGATGCGCTGCAGCGGGAAGACGGCGGCCGAATTGCCGACGTGACCGTAGGCGACGGCGGACTGGATGGACAGGATCTTCATTGCGGTACGGCCCTGCTTTCGGGAGTGCGTGATTCGGAGGGGGAGTTCTCGGTGAGGCGGATGCCTGTGCCGTCGACGTCGGCGGAACGCGCGGCCGCCGCGGCGGCGGTGAGGTCGGCGACGAGCCGTGCCGCGTCGGCGTCGTCGAGATCGTGCACGGTGAGGCGCAGATGGTGGGACGGCGCAGCGCCCGCGAGCACGAACTCGTCGCCGACGCGCGCGAGCCAGCCGCGCCGCATGAGTTGCTCTGCGACGAGGCGCGCCGGCGCCGCGACATCGACCCAGAGGCTGAGGCCGTCGCCGGTGCGCGCGGGCACTCCCGCGGCGTTCAGCTGCTCCACGAACGCGGCGTTTCGCTCTGCGTAGTGCGCTCCGGCAGCGCCGATCTGCGCCATCACACCGTCGTCGGTCAGCATCGCCACGGCGAGGCGCTGCAGCAGGTGGCTCACCCAGGTGGTGCCGGGGCTCAGTCGCAGCGCGAGACGGGCGGCGGTGTCGGGGTCGGATGCCGCGACCGCGAGGCACATGTCGGGTCCGAGGAACTTCGAGACCGAGCGCACGAGCGCCCAGCGTCGGTGCTGCGGCCCGATCACCGAGTGATAGGGCGACGGTGACAGCAACGAGAAGTGGTCGTCTTCGATGACGAGCACATACGGATGCCGGGCGAGCACCGCACGCAGCTCGGCCGCGCGGCCCGCCGAGAGGCTCGCGCCGGTCGGGTTCTGCGCGCGCGGCGTGCAGACGACCGCGCGGACGCCCGCATCGAGCGCGGCCTCGAGCCCCGCGACGGTCATGCCCTCGTCGTCGACCGGAACCGCCACGGGGCGGTAGCCGCCGAGGCGCACCGTGTTCAGGCTCGACAGGAAGCACGGGTCTTCGAGGGCGACGGCGTCTTCGCGGGTGAGTGCCTGCGAGAGCAAGCGGTCGATCGCGTCGGACGCGCCCCCCGTGATCGTGAGCCCGAAGGGGCGCTCGTCGCCCGCCGCCTCGCACATCCAGGCGGTGGCCCACGCGGCGAGCTCGGGATCGATGACCGGTTCGCCGTACAGCACGGGGTGTCCGGTGGCGCGGCCGAGCGCGCGAGCGGGGTCGGGGATGAACGCCGGGTCGGGGTTGCCGGTGCCGACATCGCGCAGCACGCTGCCCGCGGAGAAACCCTCTTGCGGCATCCGACCCACCGCCGCGAGCCGGGTACCGGCGCGACCGCGCGACTCCACGATGCCGGCCTGAGCGAGCTGGCGATAGGCCGCGACGACCGTGTTGCGGTTGATGCCGAGCTGTTCGGCCAGTGCACGAACCGATGGCAGCGTGTCTCCCGCCGACAGCAGCCCGCGCTCGGCGAGCTCGCGCACACTCTCGGCGATCTCGACGGCCGTGCGGCCCGAGAGCGTCTGCAGGGCGGGCGCAGCCGGCGCGGCGGCGGCAGCAGCGGTCATGTGTCCAGCTTATGTGACGGGCCATGCTAGCTTTTGGCCTAGGTCATACTCGCTGCTGTGAAAGAGGCATCCATGTCTGCTCCCACCACTGGTTCGTCGCGCGTCAAGCGCGGCCTCGCCGAGATGCTCAAAGGCGGCGTCATCATGGACGTCGTCACCCCCGACCAGGCGAAGATCGCCGAGGATGCCGGGGCGGTCGCCGTCATGGCGCTCGAGCGCGTTCCCGCCGACATCCGGGCTCAGGGCGGTGTGTCGCGCATGAGTGACCCCGACATGATCGACGGGATCATCGCGGCCGTGTCGATCCCGGTGATGGCGAAGGCGCGGATCGGCCACTTCGTCGAGGCGCAGGTGCTGCAGGAACTCGGCGTCGACTACATCGACGAGTCCGAGGTGCTCTCGCCCGCCGACTACGTCAACCACATCGACAAGTGGGGCTTCACGGTGCCCTTTGTCTGCGGCGCCACGAATCTCGGCGAGGCGCTGCGGCGCATCACCGAAGGTGCGGCGATGATCCGCTCGAAGGGAGAGGCGGGCACGGGTGACGTCTCCGAGGCGATGAAGCACATCCGCACCATCCGCGGCGAGATCGCGCGTCTTTCGGCGCTGCCGAAAGACGAACTCTACGTTGCGGCAAAAGAGCTGCAGGCGCCCTACGAGCTCGTCGCCGAAGTCGCCGCGACGGGCGCGTTGCCGGTCGTCATGTTCGTCGCGGGTGGTGTCGCGACCCCGGCCGATGCCGCGCTCATGATGCAGCTCGGCGCCGACGGCGTATTCGTCGGTTCGGGTATCTTCAAGAGCGGCGACCCCGCCGCGCGCGCCGCGGCGATCGTGAAGGCGACGACGTTCTTCGACGACCCGAAGGTCGTCGCCGACGTCTCGCGCGGCCTCGGCGAGGCGATGGTCGGCATCAACGTCGCCGACCTGCCCGCGCCGCACCGGCTGGCCGAGCGCGGCTGGTGACGCGGGGAGATGCCATGACCGCGCGGGTCGGGGTGCTCGCCCTGCAGGGCGACGTGCGCGAGCATGCGCGAGTGCTGACGGCGCTCGGGGCAGAGGTGACGCTCGTGCGCCGGCCCGGCGACCTGGCATCCATCGACGGCCTCGTGCTCCCCGGCGGCGAATCGAGCGTCATCGACAAGCTGTCGCGCGCGTTCGAGATGCGGGAACCGATCCGCGACGCCATCGCCGGCGGGCTGCCGGTGTACGGCACCTGTGCGGGACTGATCCTGCTGGCCGATCGCCTCGAGAACCCGATCGCGGGGCAGCAGACGTTCGGCGGCCTCGACATCACGGTCCGCCGGAACGCCTTCGGGGGGCAGATCGAGTCGTTCGAGACCGACCTCGTCGCGCCCGGGTCCGAGCCGCGATTCGACCCGCCCGTGCACGCCGCGTTCATCCGCGCGCCGCTCGTGGTCGAGGCATCCGCCGCGGTGCGGGTGCTGGCGACACTGCCGCCTGCGGTGGGCGGCGGCATCGTCGCGGTCGCTCGGGGCGATCTGCTCGCGACGGCTTTCCACCCCGAGGTCTCGGGCGACACACGTTTTCACGAGCTGCTCCTCGAGCGCATCGCCGAGCGCCGTGTCGGCGGTGCGCGCTAACGTGCGGTCATGACGACCTGGGTCGCGCTGCTGCGCGGAGTGAATGTGGGCGGCATCCGGATCCGCAACGCCGACCTCGCGGCGCTCTTCGGCGACCTCGGGGTGACGCAGGTGAGAACCGTGCTGGCGAGCGGCAACGTGCGGTTCGAGGCGGATGTCGAGGTGCCCGGCCGTGCCGCGCTGAAATCGCGCATCGAGGCGGCCCTTCGCGACCGGTTCGGCTACGACGCATGGATCGTGCTGGTCACCCTCGATGAGCTCGCGACGGCGCTCGACGCGTTTCCGTTCGACGCGGACGACGACGCCCGGCAGCCCTACGTCGTGTTCTGCGCCGACACCGGCGTGCGCGATGCGTTGATGGATGCCGCGGCCCCGCTCGATCCCGTCGAAGACCCGACCTCCGCCGGATTCGGCGTCGTGTACTGGAGCGTCGAGAAGGGACGCAGCATCGACAGCCCGTTCGCGCGGGTGCTCGCGAGGCCCGCGTATCGGCAGACGACGACCACGCGGAATCTCCGCACCCTGGCGAAGATCGTCGCTTGATGATGCAGCGCCTCGCGGCGCCGTAAACTGGAGGTTATGTCCGGACACTCCAAATGGGCCACGACCAAGCACAAGAAGGCGGTCATCGACTCCCGCCGCGCCAAGTCGTGGGCGAAGCTCATCAAGAACATCGAAGTCGCCGCCAAGCTCGGCGGTGCCGACCTCTCCGGCAACCCCACGCTCTACGACGCCGTACTGAAGGCCAAGAAGACCTCGGTGCCCAAAGACAACATCGACCGCGCGATCAAGCGCGGCGCCGGCATCGGCGGCGAGTCGGTCGAGTACACCTCGATCATGTACGAAGGCTACGGGCCCAATGGCGTCGCGCTCATGATCGAGTGTCTGACCGACAACAAGAACCGCGCCGCCGCCGAGGTGCGGACGGCGCTCAGCCGCAACGGCGGCACGCTCGCCGACCCCGGGTCGGTGGCCTACAACTTCACCCGCAAGGGCGTCATCGTCGTCTCGGGCGAGGGGACGAGCGAAGACGACGTCATGCTCGCGGTGCTCGAGGCGGGCGCGGAAGAGGTCGAGCCGCACGCCGAGGGCTTCGAGGTCATCACCGAGGCCACCGACCTCGTGCCGGTGCGCTCCGCCCTGCAAGAGGCTGGCATCGAGTACGAATCGGCCGACGTCGAGTTCGTGCCGAACCTCAAGGTCGAGATCGACGCCGACACGGCGCGCAAGGTCTTCCGCCTGATCGACGCGCTCGAAGACAGCGACGACGTGCAGAACGTGTTCAGCAACTTCGACCTCACCGCCGAGGTGCAGGCCGAGCTCGAAGACGACGAGTAAGTCGCACCCCGCGTTTCGCAGAGCGGATGCCTCCCTTCCCGCCTAGCGTGGGGGAGTGGCATCCGCTCTTCGCGTTCTGGGCATCGACCCCGGGCTCACCCGGTGCGGCGTCGGCGTCGTCGACGTCGCGCGCGACCGTTCGGCGACGCTCGTGCACGTGGGCGTCGTGCGCTCGGGCACGGAGCTGCCGATCGGTGAGCGGCTTGCGGTGATCGCCGCGGGCCTGCGCGCGGTGCTCGCCGCGCACCGCCCCGATGTGGTCGCGGTTGAGCGCGTGTTCGCACAGCAGAACCGCGCGACCGTGATGGGCACGGCGCAGGCGAGCGGGGTTGCTCTGCTGCTCGCCGCCGAGCACGGACTGCCCGCGGCCACGCACACCCCGTCGGAGGTGAAGGCGGCCATCACCGGTTACGGCTCGGCCGACAAGCTGCAGGTGCAGACGATGGTCGCGCGCGTGCTGCGCCTCGACGCGCTGCCGCAACCGGCCGATGCCTCCGACGCGCTCGCGATCGCCCTGTGTCACGCGTGGCGCCGCGGCGGCGCCGTGCCCAGCGCGGGCGAGGCGCTCACCCCGGCGCAGCGGGCGTGGGCCGACGCCGAACGGGCGGCATCGCGGCGGTGACCGTGGCTCCGGCGCGTGTCGCTCGAACAAACGTCCGAACCGGGCCGTAGGCTGAAGCGATGATCTCCTCGTTGCGCGGCTCGGTGCTGCATGTGGGTGCCGAGTCGGTCGTCGTCGAGGTCGGCGGCGTGGGCTTCGCGGTCGCGGTGCCCGTTCCCCTCGCCCGCGCGCTGCATCTGGGCGATGAGGCGTTCCTGCACACGAACCTCGTCGTGCGCGACGACGCGCTGTCGCTCTACGGCTTCGCCGAGCGTGACGAACTCGAGACGTTCGCCCTGCTCGTGAGCGTGTCGGGGGTCGGTCCGAAGTCGGCGCTCGGGGTGCTCTCGGCCTTGTCGGTCGATCAGATCGCCGAGGCGGTGGCGGCAGAGGACGACGCCCCGTTCCGCCGCGTGTCGGGCATCGGCCCGAAGACCGCGAAGCTCATCGTCGTGCAGCTGGCGGGCAAGTTGCACGCCTCGCCGCGAGCCGCGACCGGCACGGGCGCCCCCGCCGCGACGGCCGTCGCCGCGCAGGTCGTCGCCGCGCTCGTCGCGCTCGGGTGGAGCGAGCGGGTGAGCACCGAAACGGTGCACGAGATCGTGGCGGATGCCTCGGCATCCGACCGTGCCGCCGTGCCGGCCCTGCTCAAGCTCGCGCTCGCGCAGCTCGGCCCGAGCAGAACGGAGCGCACGAGTGTCTGAGCCCGCCGGCGACATCGCTCGCGACCCGGCAACGCCCGAAGACGATTCGGAGCTCGCCGTCGAGGGTGCACTGCGCCCGTCGTCGCTCGCCGAGTTCGTGGGCCAGCACAAGGTGCGCGGCCAGTTGCAGCTGCTGCTCGACGCGGCGCGCATCCAGCAGCGCCCGCCCGACCACATCTTGTTGTCGGGCCCGCCGGGGCTCGGCAAGACGACCCTCGCGATGATCGTCGCCTACGAGAGCGGCAGGCCGTTGCGGCTGTCGTCGGGCCCCGCGATCCAGCATGCCGGCGACCTCGCCGCCCTGCTGTCGAGCCTCGTTCCGGGCGAAGTGCTGTTCATCGACGAGATCCACCGCATGGCGCGTTCGGCCGAAGAGATGCTCTACCTCGCGATGGAGGATTTCCGCATCGACATCATGGTCGGCAAGGGCGCGGGGGCCACGAGCATTCCGCTCGATCTCGCCCCCTTCACCCTCGTCGGCGCGACGACCCGGTCGGGCCTGCTGCCGAACCCGCTCCGCGACCGGTTCGGGTTCACGGCGCACCTGGAGTACTACGAACCCGCCGAGCTCGAGCGGGTCATCGCGCGTTCGGCGAGCGTGCTGGGCGTCGATGTGCCGCCTGCCGCGCGCGACGAGATCGCCCGCCGCTCGCGCGGCACACCGCGCATCGCGAACCGACTGCTGCGCCGCGTGCGCGACTACGTCATCGTGCACGGCGACGTGGGAACGGGCGCCGACGCGCCAGGCGCCGCGGCGGCGCGGGGCCGGGCGGCGACCGAAGCCGACGTGCACGCGGCGCTCGACCTGTACGACGTCGACGCGATCGGTCTCGACCGCCTCGATCGGGCGGTGCTCGACGCCGTCGTGCGGCGCTTCCGCGGTGGACCCGTGGGCCTGTCGACCCTCGCGGTGACCGTCGGCGAAGAGGCCGAGACCATCGAATCGGTCGTCGAGCCCTACCTCGTGCGCATCGGCTTTCTCGGCCGCACGCCGCGTGGCCGCATCGCGACGCCCGAGGCCTACGCGCATCTGCGGGTGCCGCAGCCGGGCGAGGCCGCGATCTTCGATGACCTATAATCGCTGAAGGCTTCTGCCGCCCTCTTCGCGCCGCTCGGCGCGCACCCGAAAGGTCGTTCCCATGGATTGGATCCTGCTCGTCGCGATGGCGGCGCTGCTCGTCTTCATGTTCTGGAGCTCGCGTCGTCGCGCCGCTCGCATGAAGGCCGAGCAAGAGGCGAAGTCGCGGGCGATGCTGCCGGGCGTCAAGGTGCTCCTGCAGGGCGGCCTGTACGGCACGCTCGTCGAGTACGACGGCGAAGACCTCTCCAAGTCGGCGCGCGTCGAGCTCGCCCCGGGTGTCGAGGTCGAGGTGCACAGTCAGGCCATCCTCCGCGTCGTCGACGAGGAGGAGGGGACCGTCACCGAAGACGAGTTCATCCAGGCCGAGTCCGACCAGGCGGAGTACGCCGCCGATGTCGCCGACGGCGAGCTCTCGTCGCTGAGCGACGACCAGGAGCGCGAGCGCGCGAAGGCGGCCGACGTCCCGGCATCCGACGTCGACTCTCGCGACAAGCCGCAGTCCTGACGCCGACCGCGGCGGCGACGTTCCTCCGGTTCCTCGAAGAAAGCTGAGCCTTTCGTGGCCACTACCACCCCTGTGCGTCACGCGTGGCGCGCACTGACCGCCCTGCTCGCGATCGTGGTCGTGCTGTTCGGCATCAACGCGCTCGGCGTGTATGCGTTCGGCAAGAGCTCGTGGGTACCCGCGCTCGCCCTCGACCTGCAGGGCGGCACGCAGATCATCCTCGAGGCGAAGACGCCCGACGGGTCGACGCCGACCTCGGAGCAGATGGACCAGGCCGCGTCGATCATCCGCCAGCGTGTGGATGCCTCGGGTGTCGGCGAGACCGACATCACGACGCAGGCGGGCAACCAGATCGTCGTGCAGATCCCCGGTCAAGCCGACGACGAGACCCGCAACCGCATCACCGCCTCGGCGCAGATGCAGCTGCGCCCCGTGCTGTATACGACCGCGGCATCCACCTCGTACGTCGGCGAGGACGGCAACCAGACGCCGTACCCCACGCCCGACCCCGGGCTCGTCTCGACCCCGACCGCGTCGCCGACCGACGGCAGCGACCTCAGCTGGGTGACCCCGGCGCTGCAGGCGCAGTTCCTCGCGTACGACTGCTCCGACGAGGCGAACGACCCGGCGAACGCCCCCAAGGATCAGCCGGTGATCGCCTGCGACCCGGCCGGCACCGCGAAGTACATCCTCGGCCCGGTCGAGCTCGACGGCTCGTCGATCACCGATGCCACCGCCGGCATGAACACGCAGAACGGCCAGTGGGTCGTCAACGTCGTCTTCGACGCCGACGGCGCGAAGACCTTCGGCGAGGTCAGCCAGCGTCTGTACGCGTTCACGCAGGCCGGAAAGAGCCCGCAGAACCAGTTCGCCTTCGTGCTCGACGGCGCCGTGATCTCGGCGCCCTCGATGAACGGCGTCATCCTCGACGGCAAGCCGCAGATCTCCGGCTCGTTCACGCAGGAGAGCTCGAAGACCCTCGCCGACCAGCTGAAGTACGGCGCCCTGCCGCTCAGCTTCGAGGTGCAGTCGTCGAACTCGATCTCGGCCACCCTCGGTTCGCAGCAGCTGCAGATCGGCATGATCGCGGGCCTCATCGGCCTCGCCCTCGTCGCCCTGTACTCGTTGATCGTCTACCGCGCGCTCGGCTTCGTCATCATCGCCTCGCTCGCCGTGATGGGTGTGCTCACCTACATCACGCTGTGCATCCTCGCGTGGCGCATGGGCTTCCGTCTGTCGCTGGCCGGTGTCGCGGGTCTGATCGTCACGATCGGGTTCACCGCCGACTCGTTCATCGTCTATTTCGAACGCATTCGAGACGAGTTGCGCGACGGCAAATCGATCACCGGCGCCGTCGAAGACGGCTGGGGCCGGGCCAAGCGAACGATCTACATCTCGAAGTCGATCAACATCCTCGCCGCGGTCGTTCTCTACATCCTCGCGGATGCCACGGTGAAGGGCTTCGCGTTCACGCTCGGCCTCACGACCGTGATCGACATCCTCATCTTCATCCTGTTCACCCACCCCGTGATGCAGTTGCTCGCGCGCACGCGGTTCTTCGGCGGCGGGCATCCGCTGTCGGGCCTCGACCCCGAGGCGCTCGGCGCGGTGTACCGCGGTCGTGCGCAGTTCCGTCAGCCGGTCGCCGCCGGCGCCGAGAAGGGCGCTGCCGCGCGGCGCACCGGGCGCTCGCGCGGCGAGGCCGAGCGGCGCCAGACGATCGCGGAACGCAAGCAGGCGGAACTCGCCGCCAGTAGTCGCAAGGCGACGGAGGGGGACGACTGATGCGCTCCATGAACGAGCTCGGCAACGACCTCTACACCGGCAAGACCTCGTTCCCGTTCGTCGGGCGGCGCAAGCTCTGGTTCATCATCGCCGCGGTGCTCGTGATCGGCGCGGCCCTCGTGCCGCTCATCCGTCCCGTGCAGTTCTCGATCGAGTTCACCGGCGGCTCGCAGTTCACCGTGAGCGGCCTGTCGGCGCCCGACCAGACCGTCGCGACCGACGCCGTGCGCACCGTCGTGCCCGGCGCGAACACCAAGGTCACCACGATCGGCACGACCGAGGGCGAGCAGTCGCTGCGGGTGCAGACCGACCAGATGACCGACGACGAGACGCGCGCGGTCAGCGCGGCTCTCGCCGAGGCATTCGACGTGCCCGCCGCCGAGGTCAGCTCGTCGTTCATCGGGCCCAGCTGGGGTCAAGACGTGACGCGCCAGTCGCTCTGGGGCCTCGCGATCTTCCTCGCGCTGACCTTCGTCATCCTCGCGCTCTACTTCCGCACCTGGAAGATGTCGGTCGCGGCCATCATCGGCCTCGTCGACGTGCTCGTCATCACGATCGGCGTCTACGCGCTGTTCGGCTTCGAGATCTCCCCGGCGGCCGTGATCGGCTTCTTGACGATCCTGTCGTACTCGCTGTACGACACCACCGTCGTCTTCGACAAGATCCGCGAGAACACGCGCGACGGCGAGTCGTCGGGGCGCACGTTCGGCGAGTCGGTGAACCTCGCGGTCAACCAGACGCTGATCCGCTCGATCAACACGACCGTGGTCGCGGCGATCCCGACCGGTGCGATCCTGTTCATCGGTGCCCTGTGGCTCGGTGCGCAGACGCTCACCGACATCTCGCTGTCGATCTTCGTCGGAACGATCGTCGCCGCGTACTCGACGCTGTTCGTCGCCGCGCCGCTCTACTCGCTGCTGCGCGAGAACGAGCCGGCGATCAAGGCGCGCGACGCGCGGGTGCTCGCGGCGCGCGAACGCTCCGCCGTCGAGGTGTGACGGGACGCGTGATCGCTCGGGCGTAGGATTGACGGATCTCAAGGGGAAGGTGAGCGGATGACCGAGACGGTGCCCGCGTCGGCCGCCTCGGGCGGTGCGCCCGCACCGCAGGGTTCGTCGCTCCGCCGTCTCGTGCCGCGCATCTTCTCGCGCACGCCCTCGCGCAACGGCGTCGAGCAGCTCGTACGCATCGTCCGTACGCACCACCCGAAGGGTGACGTCGCGATCATCGAGCGCGCCTACCAGACCGCGGCGCGCGCACACGCGAGCCAGAAGCGGCAGAGCGGCGAGCCGTACATCACGCATCCGCTCGCGGTCGCGCAGATCCTCGCCGATCTCGGCCTCGGGCCGCGAGCGATCGCCGCGGCTCTTCTGCACGACACGGTCGAAGACACCGACTACAGCCTCGAGCAGCTGACCGCCGAGTTCGGCGACGAGGTCGCCATGCTCGTCGACGGGGTCACCAAGCTCGACAAGGTCAAGTACGGCGACGCCGCTCAGGCCGAGACGGTGCGCAAGATGATCGTGGCGATGTCGAAAGACATCCGTGTGCTGCTCATCAAGCTCGCCGACCGCCTGCACAATGCGCGCACATGGGGCTTCGTGCCGCCCGAGAAGGCCGCGAAGAAGGCCACCGAGACCCTCGAGATCTACGCGCCGCTGGCCAACCGCCTCGGCATCCAGGCGGTCAAGAGCGAACTCGAAGACCTGTCGTTCGCGGTGCTGCACCCGAAGCTCTACGCCGAGATCGACAGCCTCGTCAAGCAGCGCACCCCGCAGCGCGAAGAGTACGTGCACACCGTCATCGACGCCGTCGAGTCGGACCTGCGCGATCTGCGCATCCGCGGGCGCGTGATGGGGCGACCCAAGCAGCTCTACTCCGTGTACCAGAAGATGGTCGTGCGCGGTCGCGAGTTCGACGACATCTACGACCTCATCGGCATCCGGGTGCTCGTCGCGACGGTGCGCGACTGCTACGCGGTGCTCGGCTCGATCCATGCCCGCTGGACCCCGATCCCCGGCCGGTTCAAGGACTACATCGCGACGCCGAAGTTCAACCTCTACCAGTCGCTGCACACGACCGTGATCGGCCCCGGCGGCCGCACCGTCGAGATCCAGATCCGCACGAACGAGATGCACCAGCAGGCCGAGTACGGTGTCGCGGCGCACTGGAAGTACAAGGAGCGGATGGCGGGGAAGACCCCCGACTCGAAGTCGGTCGACGCCGACATGGCGTGGCTCGCGCACATCTCCGACTGGCAGGCCGAGACGGCCGATCCGGGCGAGTTCCTCGACTCGCTGCGCTTCGAGATCGGCGCGAAAGAGGTCTACGTCTTCACGCCGAAGGGTCGTGTGATCGGTCTGCCGGCGGGAGGCACTCCCGTCGACTTCGCCTATGCCGTGCACACCGAGGTCGGTCACCGCACGATGGGCGCGAAGGTCAACGGGCGTCTCGTGCCGCTCGAGACGCCGCTGAACTCGGGCGACGTGGTCGAGGTGTTCACCTCGAAGAACCCCGACGCGGGGCCCAGCCAGGACTGGCTGACCTTCGTCAAGTCGACGCGGGCGCGCAGCAAGATCCGCGGCTGGTTCACGAAGGAGCGCCGCGAAGAGGCGGTCGAGCAGGGCAAGGATGCCATCGCGCGCGCCATGCGCCGGCAGAACCTGCCGCTGCAGCGCCTGATGAACCAGGATTCGTTCACCGACGTCGCCCACCAGCTGCGCTACGAAGACGTGACGGCGCTCTACGCCGCCGTCGGCGAGGGGCACATCTCGACCCAATCGGTCATCGAGAAGGTGACCGCCCTCGTCAGCTCGCAGGAAGACACCTCGACCGGTCCGATCGAGATCCCGCACGTCGGCCGGTCGAAGGCTCCGCGCGGCGGCGATTCGGGCGTGCTCGTGCGCGGGGCGCCCGACATCCTGGTGAAGCTCGCCAAGTGCTGCACGCCGGTGCCGGGTGATGAGATCGTCGGCTTCGTCACGCGGGGGAGCGGCGTCTCCGTGCACCGCGCCGACTGCACCAACGTGCGCTCCCTGATGGGCGACTCGGAGCGCATGATCGACGTGTCGTGGGCACCGACGACCAAGAGCGTCTTCCTGGTGCACATCCAGGTCGAGGCGCTCGACCGTTCGGGTCTGCTCAGCGACATCACGCGAGTGCTGAGCGAGCACCACGTGAACATCCTCTCGGCCTCGGTGCAGACCACCAACGACCGGTTGGCGCTCAGTCGCTACGTGTTCGAGATGGGCGACATCGTGCATCTCGACCGTGTGCTGAACGCCGTGCGTCGGATCGACGCCGTCTACGACGTCTATCGCGTCACGTCGTCGTAGCTCCGACTGCGGCGCGAACGCGCAGGAACGCGAGCGCGTGCCGTTTGTAGTGCACGGCTCCGCCGCGCTCGAGCGCGGCGATCGCTTCGACCGCGAGTGCGGGGCGCCAGCGGAGCATCGCGTCGACGTAGCCACCGACGGTGTCGCCGGCATCGCCTGCGAGGTGCGCACGCACGAGATCGGCGAGGGTCTGCGCGGGCGTAGTCACCCACACGCCGCCGATGCAGTCCGCGACGCCCTCGGGCAGCAACTGGTCGCGATAGACCAGGCGCGCGTCGGGCGCCTGGTTCAGCCGCGCCGGTGAGCGGCGCTGCACGGTGTGGCGGGCGGGCGCATCGGGCACCGCACCGTGCACCCAGGCGGCACTCTCGCGAATGACGGCGAGGGCGGCCGGGATCATCGGGCGCAGCGACGCCGCCCGCAGCTCGCGGGTCTCGACCGCGTCGGCGGGCATGTACGCCTCGCCGACCTCGACGACGTCGCCGTCGAGCCGCGCGCTGGCGAGCTCGGCGGTCGACAGGCGGTCATCGGCGAAGTACAGGAACGGCCAGGACATGTCTGGCAGTGTGCCACCGCGCGGCGCCCGGTGCGGGGCGTCGGAGGAATCTGTGGAGGAATGCCCCCGCGCGCTCAGCCGCCGAGGGCTTTGAGCCAGCTCTTGCGCGCCTCGAGAGCCTCGGTGGCCTTGGCGATGGCCCGGGCATCCTTCGACGCCTTGGCCTTCTCGAGGTCGGCCTCGAGCGCGGGGATCGCGTCGCGCAGCTGCTGCGTCATGTCGTTCTGACGCGCCGTCGTCTCGGGGTTGTTGCTCTTCCACGCGGCGTCTTCGCGGGCCTTCAGCGCCTGCTCGATCTTGCGCAGGTCGTCGTCGAGGGCGCGCTCGGCCTCGCGCGGGTACACGCGGCCGATCTCGTCCCAACGGCGCTGGATGCCGGTGAGGATCGTGCGGGCCTTGGCGTTGTCCTTCTCGGCGCCGACGGCCGCGGCCTCGTCGAGGAGCACCCGCTTGGCGTCGATCTTCTCCTTCGACGCCTCGGCATCGGCCAGCTCGCGACCGGCGCGTGCGGCGTACAGCGCGTCGCCGGCGGCCTTGAAGCGCGCCCACAGCGCATCGTCGGCCTTCTTGCCGGCGCGACCCGAGAACTTCCACTCGTCGAGCAGGGTGCGGTAGGCGCCGATGCCGTCTTCACCGCGGCTCTCGAGCGCTTCGGCGCGCTCGACGAGGCGCGTCTTGGCGTCGCGCGCCGACTTGTGCTGTTCGTCGAGGCCCGCGTAGAACTCACGGCGGTGCTTGTCGAGGGTGGCCCGCGCATCGCGGAATCGCTTCCACAGCTGTTGGCCGGTGGCCTTGGGCAGACGGGGGCCGGATGCCTGGTGGGCCTGCCACTGCTCGAAGAGGGCCGTCACCTCGGCGCTCGTCTGCTTCCACTGGATCGACTTCGGGTCGCGTGCGGCGATCGCCTCGACGCGCTCGACGAGTGCGGTGCGCTCGGCGATGGCGGCGTCGACGGCGGCGCGCTGGGCCTGCGCCTCTTCGGCCGACGCCTCGCTGAGGGTGGCGTCGAGCGCCGAGAGGCGAGCCTCGAGGGCGGCGAGGTCGCCGACGGCGGCCGCGCCGACGACGCGCTCGCGCACGGCGCGCGAGGTGGAGCGGAGGTCGGATGCCGAGGCGCCACCGGCGCGGTGACGCGTTTCGAGCAGCGTGACCTCGCCGGCGAGGTCGGCGAACTTGCGCTCGAAGTAGGCGAGAGCCTCGGCGGGGGTGCCGTCGGGGTACTGGCCGACGACGCGCCACTGGTCGCCCTCGCGCACCGACACGGTGCCGTCGTCGTCGACGCGCCCGAACGGTTCGGCGGGTGCGGCGGCGGTCGGTGCGACGGGAGCGCGACGGGCCGGGGGACGGGGTACCGGGATGCGGCCAGGAGTGGGCGCCGGCGCCGGCGCGGGGGCGGGTGCCGCCTCGAGGGCAGCGGCCTGCTCGACGACCTCGCCGTCGACGATCTCTTCGACCACGGTGACGGCGACGGCTTCGGGTGCCTCGGGCTCGCCCTCGACGACCTCGATGCGCACGATGTCGATCGCGGTCGACGGGGTGTCGTCGCCGGAATTCTGCGCCTGGTCGGCGGGGGAGGCGGGTGCGACGGGCTCGGCGGCGGCCGCTTCGTCGTTCGCGGGAGCAGTGGCGTCAGTCACAGGTAGCACCTCGTCGCGGATCGCGCCGCGTGGGGTCGATCGACCCGGCGGCGCAACAGGTGCTCCGTCCGGTCGGCACGGGAGTTCGGTCGGCCAACAGCCTATACGTCGCGGGCCGCGCGCATCGCGGCGACCGCGATCACGGCGTCGGGGTGGGCGACGGCGTGTCGGTGGCGGTGGGCTCGGGCGCCGGCGTCGAGGTCGACGTGGACGACGGGGTGGGGCTCGGCGCGGGCGTGCCGGGGCCGACGGTGAAGTAGGCGACCTGCGCGGCGATGATCGCGACGAGGAGCACCGCGCCGGCGATGCCGGCGATCAGGTTGTCGCGGCGGCGCCGCGCCCCGAGGCTCGCGTGGAACTCCTGACGCGCGCGGTAGACGCGGGCGCGCTCCTTCTCTTCGCGCGACTGCTTGCCGCTTGCACCGTTCGCCACGGGAACCTCCTTGCGTTCCCGGTCGTCCGGGCCGCAAGAATCCTATCCGGTGGGCGGGCGCGCTCCGGCGGCGCCCGTGTCGGCCACCACGGATAGCCTGGACGGGTGGCACAGGCATCCGCGCTCTTCCAGGGTCAGACCCCGCTGGCCGTGCGCATGCGGCCCACCTCGCTCGACGAGGTCGCGGGCCAGGGGCACCTGTTACGCCCGGGATCGCCGCTGGTCGCCCTCGCCGATCCCGCCGGCACCACGAAGAACGCCGTGTCGGTGATCCTCTGGGGCCCGCCGGGCACCGGCAAGACGACTCTGGCGCAGGCGATCGCGCGCACGTCGGGTCGGCGCTTCGTCGAGCTGTCGGCCGTGACGGCGGGCGTACGCGACGTGCGCGAGGTGATGCAGGATGCCATGACGCAGCGCGACCTGTACGGGGCCTCGACGATCCTCTTCCTCGACGAGATCCACCGCTTCACGAAAGCGCAGCAGGACGCCCTGCTGCCGGGGGTCGAGAACGGCTGGGTCATCCTCATCGCCGCGACCACC
This sequence comes from Microbacterium paulum, assembly GCF_015707995.1. Lineage (GTDB taxonomy): Bacteria > Actinomycetota > Actinomycetes > Actinomycetales > Microbacteriaceae > Microbacterium > Microbacterium paulum. Next base: position 7,016 of record NZ_JAAGRY010000034.1, on the reverse strand, counting down.
GAGAACCCGTCGTTCTCGGTGATCTCGCCTCTGCTGTCGCGATCGCTGCTGCTGACGCTGCAGCCGCTCACCGACGATGACCTCGCCTCGCTCGTCGACCGCGCCGTCGCCGACCCGCGCGGACTCGCTGGCGAGGTGACGCTCGATCCGGCGGCGCGCGCGGCGATCGTGCAGCTCGCCTCGGGCGACGCGCGGCGCGCGCTGACCTCGCTCGAGGCGGCCGCATCGATGGTCGCACCCGCACCCGACAGTGCAGATGCGGGCGACGCGCCGCCGCCGCTCATCACCGCCGAGGTCGTCGCGCAGGCGGTCGATCGCGCGCTGCTGCGCTACGACAAGCAGGGCGACGAGCACTACGACGTCATCAGCGCCTTCATCAAGTCGATCCGCGGCTCCGACGTCGACGCGGCGATCCACTACCTCGCGCGCATGATCGAGGCGGGGGAGGACCCGCGTTTCATCGCCCGTCGGCTCGTGATCTCGGCATCAGAAGACATCGGCCTCGCCGACCCGCAGGCGCTCGTCATCGCCGTCGCGGCCGCCGACGCGGTCGCGTTCATCGGCATGCCCGAGGGGCGCATTCCCCTCGCCGAGGCGACCGCCTACCTCGCCACGACCGCGAAATCCAACGCCGCGTACCTCGCGATCGACGCGGCGATCGCCGACGTGCGCGCGGGCGGCTTCGGGCGGGTGCCGCTGCCGCTGCGCGACGCGCACTATCCGGGCGCCAAGCGCCTCGGCCACGGCAAGGGCTACATCTACCCGCACGACCTCGAGGTGGGCGTCGCCACCCAGCAGTACCTGCCCGACGAACTGCGCGGTCGTCACTACTACGAGCCCACCGGCCGCGGCCTGGAACGCGACATCGGCGCGCGCGTCGAGAAGATCCGCAAGATCCTCGGCGACTGAGGGCGGAGATCGGCGGCGCCCGAGCGGCCGGTGCATCGTGCGACGATCGAGACGTGACCTCTGATCGGATTCCGCACTGGCAGCTGCTGCGCAGCACCCCGATGTTCGACGGCTACACCCGGGTGCGGCGCGACACCTACCGGCTGCCCGACGGTTCGGAGTCGGACTGGGACGTGCTCGAACAGCGCGACACCGTCGCCGTCGTGGCGTTCACGACCGCCGGCACCGTGCTCGTGTTCGAGCAGTTCCGCGTAGGCCCCGCCGCGCCGATCGTGGAACTGCCCGGCGGCCTGATCGACCCGGGCGAGAGCGCCCTCGTCGCCGGAGCGCGCGAGCTCGCCGAAGAGACCGGGTTCGCGGCCGGCGCGCTGTTCGACGCGGGCGCCGAGTGGGCGGGCGCCAACTCGACGCGCCGAAAGTCCGTCGTGATCGCCGCAGGGTGCCACCGCGTCGGCGATCCGCACTGGGAGGCGGGGGAGACCGGCGCGATCGGCGAGCTCGAGGCATCCGACCTCGTGCCGCACCTGCTCTCGGGCGCGCTGAGCGATGCGGGCGCGGCCCTGCGCGGCCTGCACGTGTTCGCGCGCGCCGACGTGACCGACCCGCCGCTCGTCGCGCTGCAGGCGCGCGTGCGAGCGCTGCTCGACCCCGCCGCAGCTCCCGTCGCCGCCACCGACGCGTCCGACGGGTTCGACGCGTTCTGGCACCGCGTCGACCTCACCGCCCCGGCGGCGGCCCGCGCCGCGCTCGAGCAGGTCATCGCTGCCGCAGATGTCGGAGAGGCGCGCGTCGACTACGAGCGTGCCTCACTGCACGATTCGCTCGGCGAAGAGGATGCCGCCGTGCCGCTCTATCGCGCGGCGCTCGCGGGCGACCTCGACCCCGAGCTGCGCACGCAGGCGACGATCCAGCTCGCCAGTACGCTCCGCAACCTCGGCGACGCGTCGGGGGCGATCGCACTGCTGCACGCCGTGCCCGACAGCGACCCCCTGGTCTCGTCGGCGCGGGCGTTCCTCGCGTTGGCGCTGCACTCCGACCAGAAGCCCGTCGAGGCACTGCGCGTCGCACTGCAGACCCTCGCGCCGCGGCTGCCGCGCTATCAGCGCGCCGTCGGCGCGTACGCGGGCGCCCTCGCGAAGCCCGACCGCGTGCGAGCGATCGCGGTGGGTCTCATGGTGCGGGGCGGTGCGGTACTGCTCGAGTCGTACCCCGCGAACGAGCGGCACGCCGAGTTCCTCCGCGCCCCCGGTGGCGGCATCGAGTTCGGCGAGACGGCCGAGGCCGCCGTGCACCGCGAGTTCGCCGAAGAACTGGATGTCTCGCTCGAGAGCGTGCGCCCGCTCGCCGTCACCGAGAACATCTTCGACAGCGCGAGCGGGCGCGGTCACGAGATCGTGCACGTGTTCGCCGTCGACAGCGCCCAGCTGGCGGCCCTTCCGGCCGACGAGCGGATCGCCGTGCGCGACAGCCACACCACGGTCGGCTGGTACGACCTCGCCGCGCTCCGCGGCGGTGCCGGTGCGGGGGGCATTGCCGTCTACCCGACGGGAGTGCTCGACCTCCTCGACTGAGTGGCGGGTGGCGTGTGTCAGGCTTGCGCCATGTCGCCCCTCGCGCTCGGTGTGCTCTCGGTCGTGCTGCTGAACCTGTACGCCATCGTGCTCGTCGTGCTGCGATCGCGGGTGTACGGCGTGCCCCTGTACCGCCCGATGCTGGTGAACATCGCCCTGTCGGCGCTGCCGGTGCTGCTGGCCATCGTGTTCGGACTGGGGCTGATCGTGCTGACGCCCGTGTTCGGGGCCATCACCGAGCGTGTGTCGGGCGCCGGCTCGGTGTTCGTGTGGGTCTACCTGCTCGTGGCCACCGCGGTGTGGCTGCTGCTCTTCCCTAACTCGGTCTACCTCATCACCGAGCTGAACTTCAGTCATCGCGCCGAGGTGACGCCGGTGCCGCTCTGGTACGACATCGTGCAGACGCTCGCGCTCACCCTGTCGGGCATCGCCAACGCGATCCTGAGCCTCGCCGTGGTGCAGCTGGTCTACATCGTCATGGTCGACCCGCCGACGGGCGCCATCCCGACCGGCAGCTGGGTGTTCGCCGGCATTGTGATCGTGCTCGGCGCCGTCGGCGTGTACCTCGGCCGCTATCTGCGGCTGAACAGCTGGGATGTGCGGCATCCGGCCTCTCTCGAGCAAAAGCTCCGCACCCACCTGCGCCAGCGCGGCAAGGCGCTCGAGGCGTTCGGATTCGTGCTCACGCACGCCCTCTTGATCGCGCTGCTGTACGTGCCGCTGTTCACCCTCGCCTGGTCGACCATCGGCGCAGACGCTCTCTGATAAGCTCGAGTGGCTCGAAACGGAGTTTTCGGGCATCCCCTCTCTTCTTGACCGACCTTCCGGCATGCCCCGGCGTGCAGTCCGGACAGGGCGAGGAGAGGCGATACGTCCGCGAGGCGCGACAGTCGCGTCCGCGTAACGAAAGGAACACTTCGTGGCTACGAAGTCCCAGGACCGCCGCAAGGTGCGTCTGTCGCGCGCCCTCGGCGTCGCACTCACCCCCAAGGCGGCCAAGTACCTCGAGAAGCGTCCCTACGCTCCGGGTGAGCACGGCCGCACCAAGCGCAAGCAGGACAGCGACTTCGCCGTCCGCCTCCGCGAGAAGCAGCGTCTGCGCGAGCAGTACGGCATCCGTGAGAAGCAGATGCGCAACACGTTCAACGAGGCCCGCCGCAAGGACGGCCTGACCGGTGAGAACCTGGTCGAGCTGCTCGAGATGCGCCTCGACGCCCTCGTGCTGCGTGCCGGCTTCGCCCGCACCACCGCGCAGGCCCGTCAGCTCGTCGTGCACCGTCACATCCTCGTCGACGGCCAGCTCGTCGACCGCCCGTCGTTCCGCGTGAAGCCGGGTCAGCTCATCCACGTCAAGGAGAAGAGCGAGGCGCTCGAGCCCTTCCAGGTCGCCGCTGCCGGTGGCCACGCCGAGGTGCTGCCGAACGTTCCCGGCTACCTCGAGGTCGAGCTCGACAAGCTGCACGCCACGCTCGTGCGTCGTCCCAAGCGCGCCGAGGTGCCCGTCACGTGTGACGTGCAGCTCGTCGTCGAGTACTACGCGGCGCGCTGAGCCGTTCCGTCTTGTCGCACCCGGTCGATCGATCGTGTGCGCGGAAGGCGCCGGGGTTGCCCCCGGCGCCTTCCGGCGTTTACGGCCTAACATGGATGCCATGAAGAGCTTGCTGTGGTTCGTGCTGGGACTGGCCGGGGGCTTCGTCGCGGCCCACCTCGTCAACAAGGACCCGCGCGGCCACGAAGCTCTCGCCGAAGTCGACGCGCGCATCACCGAGTTCACCGACCGCATCGGCGAGGCCTACCGCGCCCAGGAAGCGAAGATCGACGGCATCGCCGCCGATGTGAAAGACGTCACGGCGAACGCCCTCGACGCGGCCAAAGCCGCCGCCTCCGACACGCTCGAGGCCGCGAAGGACGCGGCATCCGCTGCCGTCGCCCCCCTCACCGACTGACCCGACCGACCCGCCCCTCGCCGCGCCGTCCACGACGCGGCGGTGCCGCATGCCCGAGGACCCACTCATGAAGACCGCCGAGATCGCGAAGCGCTACCTGGACTACTTCGAGAAGCAGGGGCACACGATCGTGCCCTCGGCTTCGCTCGTCAGCGACGACCCCGCGCTGCTGTTCGTCATCGCGGGGATGGTGCCCTTCATCCCGTATCTCTCCGGCGACGTGCCGGCGCCCTACAAGCGGGCCGCCGACAACCAGAAGTGCATCCGCACCAACGACATCGAAGAGGTCGGCAAGACGCCGCGGCACGGCACGTTCTTCCAGATGCTCGGCAACTGGTCATTCGGCGACTACTTCAAAGAAGGCGCGATCCGCTACGCGTGGGAGCTGCTGACGAGCCCTGAAGACGAGGGCGGGCTCGGCTTCGACCCGAAAGACCTCTGGGTCACCGTCTACGAAGAAGACGACGAGGCGCACGACCTGTGGCGCGAGATCGCGGGTCTTCCCGAAGAGCGCATCCAGCGCCTCGGCAAAGACACGAACTACTGGTCGACCGGTCTTCCCGGCCCCGCCGGCCCCTGCTCCGAGATCTTCTTCGACCGGGGCCCCGCGTACGGCATCGACGGGGGACCGGCCACCGACGACGACCGCTACGTCGAGATCTGGAACCTCGTGTTCATGCAGTACGAGATCACCGACGTGCGCTCGAAGTACGACTTCGAGATCGTGGGGGAGCTCCCCGCCAAGAACGTCGACACCGGCATGGGGCTCGAGCGCATCGCCTTCATCAAGCAGGGCGTCGACAACATGTACGAGACCGATCAGGTGCGCCCCGTGCTCGACGAAGCGGTGCGCCTCTCGGGCAAGACGTACGGCGCGAACCACGACGACGACGTGCGCTTCCGCGTGGTCGCCGACCACGTGCGCTCCTCCCTCATGCTGATGAGCGACGGTGTGACGCCCTCGAACGAGGGTCGGGGCTACATCCTGCGGCGCCTCATGCGCCGTGTCATCCGCGCCATGCGCCTGCTGGGCGTCGACGGACCGACGTTCGCCGAGCTGTTCGCCGCATCGCGCGACGCGATGAAAGAGGCCTACCCGATCGTCGAGACCGACTACCCGCGCATCTCGCAGTATGCCCTGGCCGAAGAGGCGACGTTCCTGCGGACGCTCGCGGCGGGCTCCGAGAACCTCGACCAGTCGATCGCCGCGGCCAAGGATGCCGGGCGTGACGGCATCGGCGGCGCCGAGGCCTTCTTGCTGCACGACACCTACGGGTTCCCCATCGACCTGACGATGGAGATCGTCGAAGAGGCGGGGCTGCGGGTCGACCGCGACGCCTTCGACACCCTCATGCAGGAGCAGCGCACGCGCGCCAAGGCAGACGCCCGCTCGCGCAAGCGTCAGCTCGCCGACACGAGCGTCTACCGCGAACTGCGCGCCAAGGGCGAGACCGTCTTCACGGGCTACAGCGACCTCGAGACCGCCTCGACGGTGCTCGGCATTCTGCACGACGGCGTGCCCGTGACGCGCGCGTCGGCCGGTCAGATCGTCGAGGTGATCCTCGCCGAGACGGCGCTCTACGCAGAGAGCGGCGGTCAGGTCGCCGACAAGGGCATGATCGTCGGCCCCGGGTACGAGCTCGACGTGATCGACGTGCAGCGGCCCGTGCCGGGGCTCGTCAGCCACACGGTCGAGGTGACGACCGGCGAGGTCGGCGTCGACCAGCCGGCGACGAGCGTCGTCGACGCGGTGAACCGCCGCGCCGCCCAGCAGGCGCACTCCGCGACCCACCTCGTGCACGCGGCGCTGCGCGACACCCTCGGTAAGACTGCCACCCAGGCGGGCTCGCTGAACCGCGCCGGCTACCTGCGCTTCGACTTCTCGTGGAACCAGGCGCTGTCGGACGCCACGAAGACCGAGATCGAAGAGATCGCGAACAACGCGGTGCGCGACAACCTCGAGGTCACGACCCGCGTGCTGTCGCTCGACGACGCCAAAGCGGCGGGGGCGATGGCGCTGTTCGGCGAGAAGTACGGCGACACGGTGCGCATGGTCGACATCGGCGGCCCGTGGTCGCGCGAGCTGTGCGGTGGCATCCACGTCGCCTCGAGCGCCGAGATCGGCCTCATCAACGTCATCGGCGAGTCGTCGGTGGGCGCGTCGAACCGCCGTGTCGAGGCGCTCGTCGGGCAGGACGCCTTCCGTGAGCTCGCGACCGAGCGCGCCATCGTGGCGCAGCTCACCTCGTCGCTGAAGACGCCGAAAGACCAGCTCGCGGCGCGCATCGCCGAGCTCTCGGCGAACCTCAAGGCCGCCGAGAAGAAGATCGCGCAGTTCGAGGCCAAGGCGCTCGAGGGCCGCATCCCGTCGCTTGCCGCCGGGGCGAAGGCCACGGGAGCGTTCCGTGTGGTCGCCGAGTCGGTGGGCAGCGCGGCGTCAGCCGACGACGTGCGTTCGCTGGCGCTGCAGGTGCGCGAGCGCGTGGGTGGCGACGCGGTCATCGCCCTCGGCGCCGAGGTGTCGGGCCGGCCCGTCGTGATCGTCGCCACCGGCGACGCCGCGCGCGCTGCCGGGGCGAAGGCGGGCGTG
>NZ_JAAGRY010000033.1 GCF_015707995.1 Microbacterium paulum | reverse complement strand
GTGCGCGGCGCCCGCGACCTCGGCGGTGATCGGGTCGCTGCCGGCCGCCTCGAGTCGCGCCGCGACCGTCGCGGCGATCCGCGATCGGCGCAGTCCGCCTTCGCGCTCGAGCTCGTCATCGAGGCCCATCGCCGCCGCGTTCACGACGGCGAGCGCGAGGCTGTCGGGCGCGAAGTCGTCGCCGAGGGCCGCGAGCGATGCCGCGACGGATGCCGAGGCGTCCGCGCCCTCATCCGCCGCCAGCCGCGTCGCGAGCGCCGCGACGCGCTCGTCGAGCCCGGCCCAGAGCACGTCGGACTTCGACGTGAAGTAGTTGAAGAAACTCGAGCGGCTGACGCCCGCGCGGCGGGTGATGTCGGCGACGGTCGTGCCCTCGAAGCCCTGCTCGAGGAAGAGTTCGCACGCGGCTTCGGCGATCACATCGCGCGACGTCGCGCGGGGGCGGCCGGTGCTCATGCCCACACGCTAGCAAGGCGTATTGTTGGACGCGGTCCATCAACGATCCGAAGGAGCGTCATGCTCGACGTGCAGACAGTGGGGCTCGCTCCCGACCTGATCCCCTATCCCGACGGCTGGGCGCTCCAGCGCGAGATCCACGGCGAGGTCGCGGCGGGCACGCGACCCGACACGCTGCTGCTGCTCGAGCACGAGCCGGTGTTCACCGCCGGCGCCCGCACCGCCCGCCACGAGCGACCCACCGACGGCACCCCCGTCGTCGACGTCGACCGCGGCGGCAAGATCACCTGGCACGGCCCGGGCCAGCTCGTCGGCTACCCGATCGTGCGCCTCGTCGAGCCCATCGATGTCGTCGCGCACGTGCGGCGACTCGAAGGCATCCTCATCGAGGTGCTCGCGGGCTTCGGCGTCGAGGGATACCGGGTCGAGGGGCGCAGCGGCGTCTGGGTGCGCCGGCTGCTCTCCGAAGACAAGATCGCCGCGATCGGCGTGCGTGTGCAGCGCGGCGTCACGATGCACGGCTTCGCCCTGAACTGCGACAACTCGCTGCTGCCGTTCTCGCAGATCATTCCGTGCGGCATCGCCGATGCCGGGGTCACGACCCTCAGCGAGGTGCTGGGTCGCGACGTACGCCCGGCCGAGGTGGTGGATGCCGTGATCGCGGCATTCCAGGCATCCTTCGCGCGTGCGTCGAGCGAGGTCGCGGCATGAGCGCCTGCGGCGTCAGCCCGACCGGCGAGACCGGCCCCGCGAACGCGCCCGAGGGGCGCAGGCTGCTGCGCCTCGAGGTGCGGAACGCCCAGACCCCCATCGAGCGCAAGCCCGAGTGGATCAAGACGAAGGCGAAGATGGGGCCGGAGTACCAGGCCCTGCAGTCGCTCGTGAAGGGCGAGGGCCTGCACACGGTCTGCCAAGAGGCCGGCTGCCCGAACATCTACGAGTGCTGGGAAGACCGCGAGGCGACGTTCCTCATCGGCGGGTCGCAGTGCACTCGGCGGTGCGACTTCTGCCAGATCGACACGGGAAAGCCCGCCGATTACGACACCGATGAGCCGCGGCGCGTCGCCGACAGCGTGCGCCGCATGCAGCTGCGCTACGCGACGGTCACCTGCGTCGCCCGCGACGACCTGCCCGACGGCGGCGCGTGGCTGAACGCCGAGACGATCCGGCAGATCCACGCGGTGAACCCCGGCACCGGCGTCGAGCTGCTCGCGACCGACTTCAACGGTGAGCCGGCGCTGCTCAACGAGGTGTTCGACGCCCGACCCGAGGTCTTCGCGCACAACGTCGAGACCGTGCCGCGTATCTTCAAGCGCATCCGTCCGGCCTTCCGCTACGAGCGCTCGCTCGACGTGCTCACGCAGGCTCGCGCCGCCGGCCTCATCACCAAGTCGAACCTGATCCTCGGCATGGGCGAAGAGCCCGCCGAGGTCGTGCAGGCCCTGCATGACCTGCACGATGCGGGCACCGACATCATCACGATCACGCAGTACCTGCGCCCCTCGCCGCGCCACCTGCCGGTCGCACGTTGGGTGAAGCCTGCCGAGTTCGTCGAGTTCAAAGACGAGGCCGAGCGGATCGGGTTCCTCGGAGTGCTCGCCGGCCCGCTCGTGCGCTCGTCGTACCGCGCGGGACGACTCTGGGCGCAGTCGATGCTCGCCCACGGTCGCGAGATCCCCCCGCACCTCGCCCACCTGGCCCGCGACCAGGAGTTCGCCCAGGCGGTGTGACCCGCGCGCGGGGCGTGCCTTCTCGAGTGCGGGGTACTCAGTCGGCGCTGGTGACCGACTGCACGGCGCCGTCGCTCGTGAGGTTCACGAGGAGCACTTCGTCGGTGGCATCCGCGTCGAGCGCGTATTCGAGCACGGCGAAGGGATCGGCACCGCCGTGCTCGTCGGCGAGGATCGTCATGCTCACGAGCTGCAGCGAGCGGATGATGTCGATGTGCGTGTCGCCCGAGATGTCGACGAGCACGTCTTCGAGGTCGTCGCCGAACGCCTCCTGCTGCTGCAGCAGGTACTCGGTCACCTCGCTCGTGCGGTCGTCGAGTTCGGAGACCATCGCGTTCCGTGCGGTCATGTCGATCTGCTCGAGCGACGAGATCATCGCCGCCGCCACGTCGAGCGCCGCCTGCGACACGTCGTCTTGATCGGGCGCGGTGAGGTCGACGGTCACCCGCTGATCCGCGAAGTCGACCGTCTCGGACCAGAAGATCGATCCGTCGGGTCCGGACTCCAGCAGTCCGAAGTAGTCGTGCTCGATCGCCATGACCCTATGCAACCACCGTTGGCGGGTTCAGTCCACCAGCGCCGACACGAACACGTGCGGCGTGAAGCCGGTGAGGTCGCCGATGTCTTCACCCTGCCCGAGGAGCTTGACCGGGATGCCGGTGCGTTCCTGCACTGCGAGCACGAACCCGCCCTTGGCCGAGCCGTCGAGCTTGGTGAGCACGAGGCCGGTGACGCCGGCGTGCTCGAGAAACGCCTCGGCCTGCATCACGCCGTTCTGGCCGGTCGTGGCGTCGAGCACCAGTAGCACCTCGCTGATCGGCGCCTGCTTCTCGATGACGCGGCGGATCTTTGTGAGCTCGTCCATGAGCCCACCCTTGGTGTGCAGACGCCCCGCCGTGTCGACGAGCACGATCTCGGTGCCGGTCTGCTTGGCGTAGTCGATCGTCTGATAGGCGACGGATGCCGGGTCTTGCCCCTCGTGCTGCGGGCGCACGATCGTCGCTCCGCCGCGCTCGGCCCACGTCGCGAGCTGGTCGACGGCGGCCGCACGGAAGGTGTCGGCGGCGCCCACGACGACCGAGCGGCCGTAGCGCTGCAGGAACTTCGCGAACTTGCCGATCGTGGTCGTCTTGCCGACGCCGTTGACCCCGACGACGAGCACGACGGCGGGCCGCTCGGTGAGACGCAGCGTCGTGTCGAACTTCGCGAAGTGCTCTTCGAGGGTCTCTTTGAGCATGCGCTGCAGGTCGCGGGGATCGGTCGTGCGGTAGCGGTCGACCTTCTCGTGCAGCTCGTCGATGATCCGCTCGGTGATCTCGGGCCCGAAATCGGCGGTCAGCAGAGCCGTCTCGAGGTCGTCCCACGTGTTCTCGTCGATCGTGGGCTTGGTGAACATGCCGCGCAGGGCACGACCGAGCGACCAGGAGGATTCAGCCATGCTCCCAGCCTAGAGGCGATGACCGTCGCGCCCGGGAGACCGAGCCGCTCAGAGGCCGGGGGCGAGCACCAGGGTGAGTCCGCGTGTGCGCACCGACGCGTAGACCGCCTGGGCGTCCTGGCCGGCAGGGCACGTGATGTGCACGACGTAACCGCCATCGATGGCGCGCAGGCCCCGCGCGGCGGCGACCCAGGAGCCACCGGACTGCGTGGTGCCCGCGACCGCGCGCACCTGCGTCCTCGCGGCCTCGCCGGTGAAATATCCGACGGCGTCGTCCTGCGCCGACGCCGTCACCTGGTCGGTGCCCACTTGCAGCCAGGTGGCGAGCACCGCGTCGGAGAGGGTGCGATCGTCGTCGGCGCCGGTGATCGACGAGATGTCGCCCTGCCAGAAGCGCACCTCGCACTGCGACGAGTTCTGCGTGTACGCCCAGGTGCCGTTGCCGTCGTCCGGCGTTGTCAGGGTGAACGCCGCGTCGGCCATGAGCGGGTCGCCCCATTGCGCCCGCAGTCGAGGGTCCAGGTCGGCGCCCGACGCGAAGCTCAGATCGTCGGGGGGCTGGATGTCGCTCTCATCACCCGAACCCGACGACGATGCCGCGGAAGTCGGCGTGACCCCAGGTCGCGCGTCGTCGTCGGTAGAAGCACACCCCGCCACGAGCAGGGCGATCACGGGGACGGCGACGAGCAGACCGGAAAGGCGCGGCGACATGACCTCAGGCTAGCGTCACGCGAAAGACGAGCCGCCGTGAGCGCGGCAGTCTGGGGGAAGCCTCCAGGCCGTGTTGATCACGTCGGATTATGACGGCGAGGATGGTCGCGGCTCGGTCGCTTCGGACGCGCTTGTCCCCCGAAAGGGGGACTGCATCCCGCACGGACGGTTTCGTAAGCTGGGAGTATGGCGGATCTGGTCACCGATGCGGTTGCTCTGGCGGGGATCGCTGGTCGTGTGGTTTCCGCGGTCGACGCCATCGCATGGACGTTTCCTCCCCTCGATTTCGAGACACTCGGTGACGGTGAGGTGACTCAGGCGGTCTCGGCGTTGAGGGTCGGGCAGCGTGCGAGTTGTGTCGCCGTTGCTGGCGCCGCTACCGCCGCTGGCGAGTACCCGCATCGGGCGACGGCAGCGTTCGCCGAGACGGATGAGCGTCTCGCGCGGAGCATCCAGTGACGGTCGACGCGGCTGATCCAGGGCGAGGTGACCCATGGGGTATCAGTGCCGCCGCGCTGCAACGGTCCGTGAAGGCGATCACGGTTCGGGCGGCGGAGAACAGTGTCCGTGAGGCTGTGTCGGAAGCCTCCGGGGAGGTGTGGGCCGGACGTGCGCGAGACGCGTTCGTGCACACCGCGTGATCCTCGCCGACGATCTGGGGCGTTTGGCGAGTAGGTGGGATGCCGAGGCATCCGCTCTCACCGCATACGCTCGCGGCGTGCAGGCCGTGAAGGATCAGCAGCAGACCCTCACCCGTCGCCGCGAGCTGGCGGAGGAGGACATCGACGGGTGGCGCCGCGAGCAGCGGACAGCGGAGCGGGAGAACCTCACCGCGATGGCTGTGGGAAACGGTGCGGCGCTCGATGACGACCGGCCCCGGCTGCTGGAGTCCAGGATCAGTGAGGCGGAGGATGAGCTCGCGCTCGTGACCCGACAGTGGGGCGCGCTGATAGATGAGCGCGCCGCGGTGAACGGGGCGCTCCTGTCCGCACTGGGCGAGGAGAAGGTCACCGGCCCGTACGGGACCGTCTCAGGTTCCATGGCCGCAGCCAACGGTCTCACCCTGGATGGCCTCACTCGGATCAGTCCTGGGGAGCTCGCGGCACTGCTCGCGATGGATCCGACGCTGTTGGACCGGCTGCTCGCCTCGCAGCCGCCCGATGTCGTCTCCGCGTGGTGGGCGAACCTCAGCGACAGCGACCAGCAGGGACTTCTCGTGGGCGCTCCGGCACTCGTCGGCGCGTTGAACGGGATCCCCGCGATGATCCGCGCTGCCGCGAACCGCACCCTCGCCGCACGTCAACTGAAAGCGTTCCGTGACGCTGAGCTGTTCGACCCGAATCGCCCACCGAGCATCGACATCTACCCGACCGGCAACGCCAACATGATCGACTACCTCCAACGTGTCGTCGACGGCGACGTGCAGCTCTACCTCTGGCGGCCCGACAAGGATGAAGTGATCGAGATGTTCGGCAACCCCGACACCGCCGACGTCATCATGAGCTTCATGCCCGGCACCAACACCACCATGGACTCCTTCTACACCGCCACCGCCACCACCGGCATCACCGCCCTCACCCGCTGGGAAGTCGAGAACGCCGACCCACGCATTCAAGCTGCAGGGTTCGTCGTGAAGCAGGGCGTGTTCCCCCAGCTCGGCGGCAACATCTTCGCGACCGGACCGCAGAACAACGACATGGCCGAAGAGCTTGGTGCGAAGTACGCCGACTTCGCTGCCGGGATCCACGTGATCACGCCCGGCACTCCGGTGCCGAGCGTGGAGCACTCATTCGGGTCCTCCGTCGGAGGCGTCGCCGAAACCCAGGACGCCGGCTTCCACACCCGGATCACGCTGTCCGGGATCGGGATGACCAGCGATTACGGCCCGAGCCTCGACACGGATCACTACGCAATGCGCTCACCCAACTACATCCTCGACCAGCTGCACGTCAAAGAGACCCAGATCTTCAACTGGGGGTATCAGCACGCTCCCACCCCCGAGAACGGATTCACCGAACTGGACTCCGGCATCCCCGGCACCCCCGCCTGGGCTCAGATCGGCAAAGTCATCTCACCCCCGATCGCGATCGGAGACCTCGCCTCCGGCCTCGACCACCACAACCAGATCATCAGCGGCGACATCAGCGAGAATCGAGTGGTGATGAAGCAGATCCAGGCGTTCCTCACGGGAGCGACGCAGTGAGACGCAGTTTGGTGACTGGATCGGCGTTGTGTGCGCTGATCATCGCGATGACAGGATGTTCAGTGAATCAGCTCCCCACGTACGAGACGGTTCAAACTGAGACAGAATCCGCGATGCAACTCATCGTCGACGAACTCCCAAACGGCTCCGAGGTCGAGGACCTCACCGCGTCAGCACCCTTCGCCTGCGCGGAAGGCGGTGTGTTCTTCACAGGCCACTGGTTCGTGACGCCGCCGCAAGGATTCGACACCCGAGAGTTCATCGAGACGCTTCCGAGCACACTGTCATACGACTTCGCCGTGGAACCGACGGAGGTTCCCACCTCCTACCCGAGCGTCTCACTTCGAACGAGCGATGGTAGCGACGTCAGCATGGACGTCTCGGACGTCGATCCCGACTCGAATCCCGGCATCAACATCCTCGCGCTTTCACGCTGCGCCCAAGACCCCGGCGATGGCCAGAACGAGAACTGAAGGCGAGCAGCGCGGATATCGTACCGGCCGCTCGCAATTGGTACCGTCATCACCCCGAGCATGAGCTGACGACGACTGCTCGCCAGAACCTCACCCTCGCGACCATACTCGCGGCGGCCATCGCGCTGGCCGGCGGCACCAGCACGCAACATCTTCGCGACCGGACCGCAGAACAACGACATGGCCGAAGAGCTTGGTGCGAAGTACGCCGACTTCGCTGCCGGGATCCACGTGATCACGCCCGGCACTCCGGTGCTGAGCGTGGAGCACTCATTCGGGTCCTCCGTCGGAGGCGTCGCCGAAACCCGGGACGCCGGCTTCCACACCCGGATCACGCTGTCCGGGATCGGGATGACCAGCGATTACGGCCCGAGCCTCGACACGGATCACTACGCAATGCGCTCACCCAACGACATCCTCGACCAGCTGCACGTCAAAGAGACCCAGATCTTCAACTGGGGGTATCAGCACGCTCCCACCCCCGAGAACGGATTCACCGAACTGGACTCCGGCATCCCCGGCACCCCCGCCTGGGCTCAGATCGGCAAAGTCATCTCACCCCCGATTGCTGCGATCGGAGACCTCGCCTCCGGCCTCGACCACCACAACCAGATCATCAGCGGCGACATCAGCGAGAATCGAGTGGTGCTCGAAACCATCAACGACGTGATCTGGAACGCGGCACGATGATTCATCACAACGTGCGCGCTCTCGCTACGACAGTTGTCGCGGTGTCCGCCATTGTCCTCACGGGATGTTCTATGCAAAGCCTGCCCACCTACGACGAGATAAGAGGCGAGACACAAAACGCGATGCGGCGGATCGTTGACGAACTCCCGTCGGAATCGCGCGTCGAAGACCTCACCACCGGTACCCCCTTCACGTGCGGCGACGGGAAGGGCGTTTTCTTCACGGGCCATTGGGCTGTTTATCCACCCGATGGCTTCGACGATGTGACGTTCGTCGATGGGCTCCCCGAAACGCTCGGCGCAGATTTCACGCGCATCGAAGGCGCCATCGACAAGGGGCCAGGCAGCGTCAAACTCGGCACGACCGATGCCAGCGACGTCCGATTGGACGCAACGGTCGTCGATGTCGTCGGCACGAGCGCCATCGACATCCTCGCCACCTCACGCTGCGGACAGGGTCCATCGGATCCGGGAACGTGAGACGCGCGCCCTCCAACACCACGCTCAAGACCCTCACCTTCGCGACCATCGTCGCGGGGGGCCATTGCGCTGGCCGAATGCACCAGCACCCCGACGCCCACCCCCACCACGACCAGCACCGCAGAGGCAGCGCCGTCAGCTTCCGCGTCCGCATCGGAAACGCCGACTCCCGCCGCCCAAGGCAGCACCGGTGACATCCTCGATGCAGACACCGCGCAGGCCCTCAACGGCGCCGTCCGCACGGCCTTCGAGCTCGGCGAGGCGACCGTCGGCTTCGGCATCCGTCTATGACACGACTAGGCGTTCGCGCGCTCGCGGACCCGCTGCCCCACGACGGCCGACACTCCGTCCTGTCGCATCGACACGCCGTAGAGCGCGTCGGCGATCTCCATCGTGCGCTTCTGGTGCGTGATGACGATCAGCTGGCTCGAGACGCGCAACTGCTCGAAGACACCGAGCAGACGCCCGAGGTTCGCGTCGTCGAGCGCGGCCTCGACCTCGTCGAGGATGTAGAACGGGCTCGGTCGAGCCTTGAAGATCGCCGTCAGCAGAGCGACGGCGGCGAGGGAGCGCTCGCCGCCCGAAAGCAGCGAGAGACGCTCGATCTTCTTGCCGACCGGGCGCACCGATACCTCGATACCGGTGGTCAACGGATGCTCGGGGTCGGTGAGCGAGATGCTGCCCGAGCCGCCGGGGAAGAGGATCGGGAACACCTCGCCGAAGGCGATCTTGGTGTCCTCGAAGGCCGCCAAGAAGATCGTCTGCATCCGCTCGTCGAGCTCGGCGATGATCGTCTCGAGATCGGTGCGGGTCTGCACGAGGTCGGCGAGCTGCTCGGTGAGGAACGCGTGGCGCTGTTCGAGCGCGGCGTACTCCTCGAGCGCGAGCGGGTTGACGCGTCCGAGCTGCGCGAGCTTTCGCTCGGCGTCTTGCAGCCGTCGACGCTCGGCCGCCCGGTCGAACGGGCGCGGGGCGGCGTCCCCCTCCCCCGCGTCGCTCTCGTCGCCCTCCACGTCCCCCGGGGCGTCCGGCGCCGCTACCGGCTGATCGGGCCCGTATTCCGAAACGAGAATATTCTCGTCGAGGCTGAGCTCGGATGCCACGCGTTCGAGCAGGCTCGTGACGTGCAGGCGCTTTTCGTGCATCTGCAGCTCGAGGCCGTGCACGCTCTCGGTGAGCCGCGACAGGCGCTCCCGCACACTCGCCTCGCGGGTGCGCAGCTCGCCCAGTTCGGCCGTCACCGCCGTGCGGGCCTGCTCGGCGAGCTGCAGGTCGACACGCGCCTGGGTGACCGACCGGCCCACCGAGTCGAGCAGCGGCGGAAGGCTTGCGGCGACATCGGCGGCGAGTTCGCGCTGCGCGCGGCGGATGACGGCGCGCCGCGCCGCTTCGGCCGCGGCGGCGCGCTCGCGCTCGCGTTGACGGACGAGCTGGTCGACGCGTGCCTCGCCGGCGCGCACGCGTTCCTTGAGGGTCTCGACATCGAGGCGCGCGCGCATCTCGGCGTCGCGGGTGGCTTCGAGGTCGGCGAGCAGTCCGTCACGGGCCGACGCGTCGAGGATCGGCCGGGGCGCCTGCTGCGCCGACTGCAGGGCGTCGCCCGCGGCCTGCGCGGCCTTCTCTGCATCGGTCACCGCGGCCTGCGCCTGCCGCAGGCCGGTTTCGAGCCGTTCGCACTCGGCGACGGCCGCCTCGTGGCGCACGGTCGCGCGGTTGACCTGCTCGGCGTGCGCCGCCAACGCCGCGTCGTGCTCGCGCAGGCGCTGCAGCGACTCACGGGTGAGCCGGCGTCCGTCGTCCCATCGCTGCTGGGCGTCGGCGAGGGCTTCGCGCAGCGAGTCGGCGACCACGCGGATCTCGGCGAGACGATCGTTCGCCGCGTCTCGCTCGGCCGCGAGCTCGAGACGCGACCGCCCGCCGCCCGAGCCGGCGCGCACGGTGTGCTCGGTGACGACCTCACCCGCACGGGTCACGACGGTGACCGCTCCGCGGAGTTCGCGCTCTGCGAGCGCCCGACCCGCCGCGTGTGCCGCGGCGAGGTCGTCGACGATCACCGTGTAGGCCAGTACACCGGCGATGCCGGACGGCGCCGAGACGACCTCGACAGCGGGCGTCACACCGACGAGGCCGGCGAGGGCTGGCGTCATCGCCTGAGCCCCGGCGATGGCGATGTCGACCCGTCCAAGGTCGGCTTCCGCCGCGGTGCGGGCGAGGTCGAGCGCCGCGGCGACGTCGTCGACGAGCACGCCTTCGGCGAGCGCGCCGAGGGCGGCCGAGATCGCGGCTTCGAAGCCGGGCGAGACTTTGACGGCGTCGCCGACGAGGCCTCGGATGCCGGGGCCACCGCGCTCGATCAGCGCCGCGGCGGCGTTTCGCACGTCGAGGGCACGACCAAGCGCCGCGGACTGCGCGGTGAGCGACTCGAGTTCGCGTTCGGCGGCGTGCAGGCTCTCGCGCAGTGCGCTCACCTCGGTCTCGGCGGCGGTGGCGTCGCGCTGCGCGCGTTCGTAGGCGGCGGCGTGCTCGGCCGAGGAGGCCTCGGGCACGAGGTCGGGGTCGACGGCTGCGAGAGCGCTTTCGGCATCGGCGCGGCGCGCGAGCGCGGCATCCAACGCGTTCTGCTGGCGGTCGACGGCGGCGCGCACCGCGTCGAGCCGCGACGAGGCGGCATCGGAGGCGCCGCGCAGCTTGGTGATCCGCATGTCGTGCTCCGAGACGAGCGCGCTCTGCGCCGCGATGTCGGCGTCGAGGGCGTCGAGTTCAGCCCGCGCGCGGATCACCTCGCGACCGGCGGTAGCCGCCGCATCTTGCGCGTCGCCGAGCCCCGCCGCGATCTCGTCGATCTCGGCGCGCGCCTCGTCGATGCTCGCCTGGCTGACCGTAGTGACTTCGAGGGCGAGGGTGCCGTCGTCTTCGAGCAGGGCCAGACGCTGACCGGCGAGCGAGTGCAGGCTGCGCAGTCGTTCCTGCACGCGCTCGAGGGCGAACGCGACACCGCGCGCCGCGTCGACGACCTCGGATCGCTGCTCGTGTTCGAGGGTGTCGATGCGGGCTTTGAGCTGATCGGCTTCGTCTTGCAGCACGAGACGCTCGGCGTGACGTTCCTGCTCGCTGCGCGCGTGGTCGGCGAGCTGGGTGCGCAGGCTCACGAGTTCGTCCGCATAGAGCCGCGCCTTCGCGTCGCGCACGACGGCCGCGATCGTCGCGGCTTCGCGAGCGATCTCGGCCTGCTTGCCGAGGGGTTTGAGCTGCCGGCGCAACTCGCCCGCGAGGTCGCTGAGGCGGGTCAGGTTGGCCTGCATCGCCTCGAGCTTTCGCAGGGTCTTCTCTTTGCGGCGGCGATGCTTCAGGATGCCGGCCGCTTCTTCGATGAAACCGCGCCGATCCTCCGGGCTCGCCTGCAGCACGCTGTCGAGCCGCCCCTGGCCGACGATGACGTGCATCTCACGGCCGAGACCCGAGTCGCTCAGCAGCTCTTGCACATCGAGCAGTCGGCAGCTCTCCCCGTTGATCGCGTACTCGCTCGCGCCGTTGCGAAAGAGCGTGCGACTGATCGTCACCTCGCTGTACTCGATCGGCAGCGCCCCGTCGGCGTTGTCGATCGTGAGCTGCACCTCGGCGCGGCCGAGCGGCCCGCGCGTCGAGGTGCCGGCGAAGATGACGTCTTCCATCTTTCCGCCGCGCAGGGTCTTCGCACCCTGCTCCCCCATGACCCACGCGAGCGCGTCGACCACGTTCGATTTGCCCGAGCCGTTGGGGCCCACGATGGCGGTGACGCCCGGTTCGAGGGCGAAGGTGGTCGGCTGCGCGAACGACTTGAAGCCCTTGAGCGTCAGGCTCTTCAGGTGCATTCGGCTCCTTCGGCGGGCAGGTGTGCCCTCCACGCTAGCGGACGCATCCGCCAACGCCCCCTTGACGCGCGCCGCGGAACGGCGCTAGTGTCACAGATCGCGTCAGAAGTCGAGAAAGGAGGTCCCTGACATGATTCGGATGAACACCGCATTCACCGCCGCTGCCACCGGAGCGTTCGCTCCCGCCGCCGCGTTCGCAGGGACCGTCTCCTTCGGCGCTCCCCGCGCGGCTGCCAGCTAGCGGATCGCTCGTGAGCTCCGCCCCGTTCGGGGCGTGACGCTTGTGCGCGCACCGTCTGCCGCCGCCTCTCTCGCGCGCCTCGTCGCGCCATCGCCGCAGCCCGGCACCCTTCCGTTCGTGACGCCTCACGCGTCGCACGCCTCTGAAAGAGCATGCTCATGCGCACCTCCACGTCGAGTTTCGACGCTTCCGATTACGACAAGCGCCGCCTCCGGCTCGCCCAACGCGACCGCCTGCAGCGCGACCAGGACTGGCAGCGACTGCTGCTGCTGCGTCCCTTCCTGTGAGATCCGCCCCTGCGCGATCCGCGGGCGGGTCGGCCACCGCACCGACCCGCCCCACCCCGACACCTCGACCTACCGAAGGACACCCCATGAACGACCTGCAGGGCGTCAGCTTCCGCCCGCTCACCATTCCGACGTCGATGGATGCCTCAGACGCCGACGAGTTCCGCGAGTTCACCCGCGTGCGAAACGCCGTGTACCGCGAGATCTCGGGGCGGGACGACGACGCACTTCCGCCCGAAGAGCTGCTGCCGCATTACCAGCCCGACCCCGAGGAGATCCGGCACATCTGGGTCGTGCTCGACGGCGACGAGATCATCGGCCGCGTCGGCCTCGACATTCCGCTCGAAGCCGACTCGCACGTCGCGTTCTGGTTCATCGAGCTGCTCGCCGCCCATCACGGTCGCGGTATCGGCACGGCCGCGTACGCGCTCATCGAGCAGACCACTCGTGAGCACGGGCGCACGGTGCTGCAGTCGTGGGCGCAGCATCCCGACGTTCCCGGGCCGCGGCTCGACGCGCCCACGGGGTTCGGGTCGATCCCCGAAGATCGGGTCGCCCGGTTCTATCTGCGCAACGGCTACACCCTCGAGCAGATCGAGCGCGAGAGCGCCCTCGATCTCGAGGCATCCGTCGCCGACGTCGCGAGACTGCTCGCCGATGCCGAGGCGGCTTCGTCTGGGTACCGCGTCGTGCAGTGGCAGGTGCCGACGCCGGCGGAGTATCTCGACGCGTACGCCTGGATGAAGTCGCGGATGTCGACCGACACCCCGATGGGCGAGCTCGAGTTCGACGAAGAGGTGTGGGATGCCGCGCGCGTCGAGCGCCACGAACGCCGCGTGCTCGACGGCGGCCGCACGATGCTCGTGACCGCAGCGCAGCACGCCGAGACGGGTGAGCTGGTCGCGTTCAACGAGCTGGTGATCGGCGCCGACCCGGCCGGGCCGAGTCAGCAGCAGGACACCCTCGTGCTGCGTGAGCATCGCGGGCACCGGCTCGGCATGCTCGTCAAGTGCGCCGGGCTCACGACCTGGCGCGCCGAGATCGCCCCGCACTCCCCCAAGGTGATCACCTACAACGCCGAAGAGAACCGTCCGATGCTCGACATCAACGAGGCGATCGGGTTCGTTCCCGTCGCCTACAACGGAGCGTGGAAGAGGGTGCTCGCGCCCGCAGAGGAAGAGGCGGAGTGACGGTCAGGATGCCTCCGCGCCAACCACGTGCGGGCGCGGCGGCCTCTGGCAGTGCGGGCAGAAGTGGCTCGAGCGGTTCATGAACGACGCGCGCACGATCGGGCGGCCGCACCGCGGGCACGGCTGACCGGTGCGCCCGTATGCGTTCAGCGAGTGCGCGAAGTAGCCCGCCTGGCCGTTGACGTTGACGTACTGGGCGTCGAAGCTCGTGCCGCCCTCGGCGAGGGCCTTCTCGAGCACGGTGCGCACTTCGGCGAGAAGCCGTGTCACGGCACGTGCCGACAGATCGGCCGAGGGGGTCTCGGGGTGCAGGCGCGCAGCCCACAGCGCCTCGTCGGCGTAGATGTTGCCGACGCCGCTGACGACGGTCTGATCGAGAAGCACGCGCTTGATCGCCGACCGCTTGGCGCGCACGGTGCGTAAGAATCGCGCGTCGGAGAACGCCGGATCGAGCGCGTCTCGGGCGATGTGCGCGACCTGTGACGGTGTCGCCGCGGCATCCGTTCCCCACCCCCCGGGCGCGCCGTCGGGCGTCGGCACCAGGTGGTCGAGGGCGAGCGAGCCGAACGTGCGCTGATCGGCGAAGACGACGGCGAGCTCGCCGTGGACGGGATGCTCGATGTCGAGCCGCACGCGCTCGTGCCGCTCGGGGGGCGCTCCCGCGGGGCGCAGCAGCAACTGTCCGCTCATGCCGAGGTGGCCGACGATCGCGTTGCCGAGCGACTCGGACTCGGACGCGCCCGCGTCGGACGCGCCGTCGGGCTCCACGCCTGCGACCGGGCGCTGCAGCGGCATCCAGAGGAACTTGCCGCGCCGTGCGGCCTCGGCGATCGTGCGTCCGCTGAGGGCGGCCTCGAACGAGACGGCGTCACCGGCATGCCGCGTGAGGGCCCGTTCGTCGACGACCGTCACCTGCGCGATCCGCGCGCCCACGACGGCGGGCGCGAGGCCCGCACGCACGACCTCTACCTCAGGTAGTTCAGGCATCGGGAAGTTCAGACATCGGGCAGTTCAGGCACGGTCGCTGAGCGCGTGCCACAGGGTGAGCGCCGCGGCCATCTCGGCCTGCTTCTTGCTCGAACCGGTGCCCTCGCGTGCCACGTCGCCGACGGCGACGGTCGCGGTGAACAGGCGGTGGTGGTCGGGGCCTTCGGCCTCGACGCTGTAGACCGGCACCGGCAGTCCGAGGCGCGCCGCGAGCTCTTGCAGGCTCGTCTTCGGGTCCATCGCGGCGCCGTACCGATCGGGGTCGGCCATGAGAGGCGCGACGAGGCGCAGCACGAGCGCCGTCGCAGCCGCGGCGCCGGCCGAGAGGAACGTCGCGCCGATGACCGCTTCCATCGTGTCGGCGAGGATCGAGTCTTTGTCGCGTCCGCCGGTCTGGTCTTCACCGCGACCGAGGCGGATGTGCTCGCCGAGCCCGATCGTGCGGGCCACCTCGGCGAGGGCGACGGTCGATACGACGCTGGCGCGCCGCTTGGCGAGCGAGCCTTCGTCGAGGTCGGGGTGCGTCTGGAACAGGTGCACCGTCACGGCCTGACCGAGAATCGAGTCGCCGAGGAACTCCAGGCGCTCGTTGTGCGGCGCCCCGCCGTTCTCATACGCGAACGAACGATGCGTCAGGGCAAGCGACAGAAGCTCGGGGTCGATGTCGACCCCGAGCTTGTCGGTGAGGCGCGGCGACTCGGAGAGTGCGCCGCGCACGATCTTCGCGTCCGTCACGAGGAGGCCGCGTCGATCAGATGTCTGCGACCTTGCGGCCCTTGTACTCGAGGAACAGCTCGGTGCCCTGCGAGTCGGTGACGACCTTCGCCTGGTGGGGGCGGCTGTAGACGACCTTGCCGTTCTCGACGGTCTTGACCAGCGGGGTGGGCTCGGCCTTCCACTGGGCGCGGCGCGAACGGGTGTTCGAGCGCGAGACCTTCCGCTTCGGGGGGTTACCTGCCATGACTAGCTCTTCTCTGTGTGTGAGGCGGCGGGGCGCACGGCCTCGTCGTCTGGGTCTGGGGTGTCGGCCTTCAGCGCGGCCAGCGCGTTCCAACGCTCGTCGATCGGGGTTTCCGGCTCGGCACCCTCAACCAGCTTCTCGCCCGTGGCCGGATCAAGGCCGGGGCAGTCCGGCTGGCATACCGGCTGGAACGGAAGCGACAGGACGATCGAATCCCTGACCAGAGTTTCAAGATCCACGTGGTCGTCTTGAACCTCGAAGTCGGCCGCTTCGTCTCCAGAATACCCGAAGAGTTCTTGAATCTCGACTTCGACCGGCTCGGCGACGTCGGTGAGGCACCGCCCGCACACGCCGGTGTAGCGCGTGGCGACGTCGGCGGTGACCAGGATGCCTTCGTGCACCGCTTCGAGTCGGACGCTCGCCTCGACCGGCTCGCCCTCGGCGACCGACACGAGACCCTCGCCCCACTTCTCCGGAGCGGGCGTGTCGATCTCGAACTCGCGCATCTCGCCCGAGCGGTGCAGGATGTCTCGCACCGGGAAGGAGAACGGACCGTTCACATGCTTTCTTGCCACCCGGCAATGGTAGCCGCCGCCGGCTGGGCGCGGGCCGTCAGCGCCCGCGCGACCCCGTGTCGAGGAAGCGCGCGACGGCCCCCGGCACGAACGGCGACACGTCGCCGCCGAGCGCCGCGACCTGCCGCACGAGCGAGCTCGACACGAGCGCGTGCGCCGGGTCGGGCAGGAGAAACACGGTCTCGATCGCGGCGAGGTGGCGGTTGACGATCGCCATCGGCGTCTCGTAGGCGACGTCGACCTGCGAACGGATGCCTTTGACGAGCACCCCGGCATCCACGTCCTCGGCATAGTCGACGAGCAGGCCCATGCTCCACGAGGCGACGATGACGTTGCCGTCGATCTGCTCCTCGGCGATGGACTGCTCGAGCAGGCTCAGGCGCTGCGCGATCGGCAGCATCGCCTCTTTGCCGGGGTTGTGCACGACGAGCACGTGCAGCTCGTCGTAGAGCGCCGCCGCGCGGCGGATGACGTCGAGGTGCCCCAGCGTCGGCGGGTCGAACGAACCCGGGACGACCGCGATGCGGTTGTTCATGGCATCCAGCCTATCGGTCAGTTCTTGGCCAACGCCGCGCGCTCCTGCTGGCCGAGCCGCCGCGTCAGCGCCGCGGCGAGGCCCGGGTGGCCGACGAGCGCGGGGTCTGCACCGAGCACGCGTTCGGCGCCCTCTCGGGCGACGGCGATGAGGTCGGCATCGGCGACGACCCGCAGCAGCCGCAGCGACGATCGCGCCCCCGACTGGGCGTCGCCGAGCACGTCGCCCTCGCCGCGCAGTTCGACGTCGACCTCGGCGAGCGCGAACCCGTCGGTGGTCGAGGCGACCGCGTCGACACGCGAGCGCGCCGGGGTGCCGGCCGGCGCCTCGGTCACGAGCAGACACAGCCCCGGCACCGACCCGCGCCCGACACGTCCGCGCAGCTGGTGCAGTTGCGACACGCCGAACCGGTCGGCCTCGAGGATCACCATCGTCGAGGCGTTCGGCACGTCGACGCCCACCTCGACGACCGTCGTCGCGACGAGCACATCGATCTCGCCGCGCGCGAAGGCCTGCATGACGGCATCCTTCTGCTCCCCCGGCATCTTGCCGTGCAGCGTCTCGACCCGCAGGCCCGCGTACGCGGGCATGGCGCCCAGCAGCTCACGCACCTGAACGACGCCCCAGCGGGTGCGCGGCTGCTCGCCCTCGAGCACCGGCGCGTCGCCGGCCGCATCTTTGTCGGCGGTCTTGCCGGTCTCCTCGGCGTCGATCGCCGCGCACACGACGAACGCCTGGCGCCCCGCCGCGACCTCTTCGGTGATGCGCTCCCAGACACGGCCGAACCAGCCCGGCTTCTCGGCGAGCGGGGCGACGAACGTCGAGATGCCGGCGCGCCCGGGCGGCAGCGTGCGGATCGTCGAGACGTCGAGGTCGCCGAACACGGTCATCGCGACGGTGCGCGGGATGGGCGTGGCGGTGAGCACGAGCACGTGCGGCGCCGTGCCCTTGGCGCGCAGGGTCTCGCGCTGCTCGACGCCGAACCGGTGCTGCTCGTCGACGACGACGAGGCCCAGGTCGGCGAACGTCGTCGACGCGCTCAGCAGGGCGTGGGTGCCGACGACGATGCGCGCCTGCCCCGACGCCGCACGGAGGGCCGCCTTGCGCCGCTCGGCCGCCGGCAGCTGACCGGTGAGCAGGGTCGGCATGAGCTCGGGAGCGAGGTCGGGCCCCAGCATGCGCGCGATCGAACGCACGTGCTGCGCCGCGAGCACCTCGGTCGGCGCGATGAGGGCGGACTGACCGCCCGATTGCGCGACCTGCAACATCGCACGCAGGGCCACGAGGGTCTTACCCGAACCGACCTCGCCCTGCACGAGGCGGTTCATCGGCCAGTCGCCCTCGAGGTCGCGCGCGATCACGTCTCCGACGTCGCGCTGATCGTCGGTGCGCTCGAACGGCAGGCGCGCGTCGAAACGCGCGAGCAGGTCGCCCGCCGGGCGCGCGGTCGCCGACATCGCCCGCACGAACTGACGCTGCTGCAGCAGTGCGGTCTGCAGCACGAAGGCCTCTTGCGCGCGGAGGGTCGCGCGGGCCGGCTCGACGTCGCCGAAGTCGTGCGGCGCGTGGATGAGGCGCAGCGCCGCGTCGGCGTCGAGCAGTCCGTTCTCGCGGCGGAAGCCCTCGGGCAGTGGATCGGCGATCGGGTCGAGGCGGTCGAGCACCTCTGCGACGGCTTTCTGCACCTGCCAGCTGGCCACGGTGCTCGTGGCCGGGTAGATCGGGATGGGCGTGTGCTGCGCGACCTCGGCGCTCAGACGGGCGGCGTCTTCGTCGTCGAACAGCGTGTAGTCGGGGTGGGCGAGCTGCTGGTTGCCCTTGAACTGACCGACCTTGCCCGAGAACATGCCCTGGCGCCCGACCGTCAGCTCGGCGGCGCGCCACTTCTGGTTGAAGAAGGTCAGCGTCAGGGCGCCCGCCCCGTCGCTGATGACGACTTCGACGATCGAGCCGCGCCGTTGCTTCATCGGGCGCTCGGCGACCGAGCGCACCTCGGCGACGATCGTCACCTGCTCCCCCAGCGGCAGCGAGGCGATCGGAGTCAGCTCGCCGCGCCGGGCGTAGCGCCGCGGGTAGTGCGTCAGCAGATCGCCGACCGTCTCGATCGCGAAGGCGCGCTGGAAGATCCCCGCGGTCTTCGCACCCAGCGCGTCGACGAGGCTCGTGTCGAGCGTGACGGAGGGCATGCCACGAGTCTAGAGAGATGCCCCGACAGGCACGGCCGGTCGCCGCGCGTGCCACAGGCGCCCGCACGCGCGCACGCCCGAAACGGCATATGCCCTTCCGTACAGTTGCCGCATGCTCCGCCGTCTCACCGCCCGCCTGTACTGGACGTTCAGCCGCTGGACGCTGCGCTCCGAAGCCGCCCCCACCCGCCCCACCGTGCTGATCGGCGCCCCGCACACCTCGAACTGGGACTTCGTGCTCATGCTCGCGATCGCCTGGCGCCTCGGCATCCCCGTGCGATGGCTCGGCAAGGCGAGCCTGTTCGCGGGCTGGCGCGGTCCGATCATGCGGGGCCTCGGCGGCATCGCGGTGCAGCGCGACGACGCCGCCCGCGTCGTCGACGAGGTCGTCGCCCGGGTGCACGCGGGCGAGGTGTTCGGTCTCGTCGTGACCCCCGACGGCACGCGCGGCGGCAACGAGTATTGGAAGAGCGGCTTCTACCGCATCGCCCGGGCGACCGGCATGCCGGTGACCCTCGGCTACGTCGACCGCACGACGATGACGACGGGGCTCGGCCCCACGATCGACCTCACCGGCGACGTCGCCGGCGACATGGACCGCATCCGCGCGTTCTACGCCGACAAGGCGGGCCTGCGCCCCGAACGCCGCACCGAACCACGCCTGCAGAACGAGAGCGCCGTCACCGCGTGAGGGATCGGTAGGGTGTGCTGGTGACGCGCATCATCGCCGGGGCCGCCGGCTCTCTCGCCCTCGCGGTGCCCGACGCCGGCACCCGCCCCACGAGCGATCGTGTGCGCGAGTCGCTGTTCGGGGCCCTCGAGTCGGCCGATGTCGTCGACGGCGCGCGCACCCTCGACCTGTACGCGGGGTCGGGTGCGCTCGGGCTCGAGGCGGTCAGCCGCGGCGCCGCGTCGGCCGATCTCGTCGAGAAGGCGCCGCGCGCGGCATCCGTCGTCGAGCGCAACGCACGCTCGGTCGGCCGCGCCGTGCCGGGTGCGGCGATCCGCGTGCACCGGGCGACGGTGGATGCCTTCTTGCGCGCCACCTCGTCGGTTTTCGACCTCGTGTTCGTCGACCCGCCCTACGACCTCGACGACGCCGCCCTCCACGAGACGCTCGCGCTGCTCGCCGAACGGCTCAGCCCCGACGCCGTCGTCGTGATCGAGCGAGCGACGCGCTCGGGCGAGCCGTCGCTGCCCGCAACGCTCGCGCACGAGCGGGCGAAGAAGTACGGCGACACGACGCTGTGGTGGGTGCGGCCGGCCTGAGCGGCGCTCACCGGGCGCGCGTCAGCCGCGCGCGGCGTCCCAGTCGCGGTGCGGGTCCCACCCGCCCGGACCGGTGGCGGGTGCACCCGCGACGGTGACCGCGCCCGAGGCATCCGTCTCGTCGTGCCCCTCGCGCGCGTGCACGCGGCCGATCGGGCGAAAACCGTCGGGGAGCGCCGCGCCGGGGGCGAAGCAGGCGAGCAGGGCGTGGTCTTCGCCCCCGCGCAGCGCGATCTCGTCGAGGGCCTCGTCGAGCGCCGGGTCGAGGTCGATGCGCACACCGGATGCCTCGGCCATGCGCCGCGCGTCGAGGAGCAGTCCGTCCGAGACATCCATCATCGCCGTCGCTCCCGCACGGGCGGCGACGGGGCCGAGCGCGATCGGCGGCGCGGGGCGCAGTTGCGCCCGCACATCGGCGCGCTCTTCGGCCGTGAGCGCGGAATCATCGACCGCCACGGGAACGCCGGCACCGTCACGGAACCGGTCGAACAGCACCGCGAGCCCCCGCGCGGCGGCCCCGAGCGCGCCCGCGACAGCGACCGTGTCGCCCGGCCGCGCCCCGGAGCGCAGCACGGGGCCGGAGCCGTCGAGCACGCCGAGCACCGTGACCGCGATCGTGAGGGTGTCAGAGGCCGTCAGGTCACCTCCTTCGACCGCGGAGCCGGGAGCGAGCTCGTCGCACGCGGCGCGCAGGCCTCGGGCCAGCTCCTCGACGAACGCGACGTCGGTGTCGTCGGGCAGCGCCAGCGCGACGAGCAGCGCCGTCGGTCGCGCCCCCATCGCGGCGATGTCGGCGAGGTTGACGGCCGCGGCCTTCCAGCCGAGGTCGAACCCGCTCGACCAGGCGAGGCGGAAGTCGGGGCCGTGCACGAGCGTGTCGGTCGAGACGACGACGCGCCCGTCGGGCACGGCGAGCACAGCGGCGTCATCGCCGGGGCCGACGAGGGCACGCGAGCTGCCCGCGAGTGCTGTGAAGATGCGCGCGAGCAGGGCGCGTTCGCCGAGGTCGCCGACGGTCTGGGCGCGCGGAGGGGTCATGCCTCCACGGTAGCCTGGAGGGGTGTTCCGCCCGCGCCTGTCCGCCCTCGTGCTCGTGGTCACGGCGGCCGTGAGTCTCACCGGATGCGCGGGCACCGTCTCGATGACCCCGGCCAAAGGCGCGAACGATCCGGCGTGCGCCGCGGTCACGGTGCGCCTGCCCTCGTCGGTCGACGGGCAGCAGCGTCGGTGGACGGATGCCCAGGCCACCGGCGCCTGGGCAGACGGAGACGGGCGCACGACCGTCCTCCTCACGTGCGGCCTCGACACGCCCCCGCCGTCGACGCTGCCGTGCGAGTCGGCGGGCGGAGTCGACTGGCTCATCGACGACGCCGAGGCGCCGAACTACCGCTTCACGACGTACGGGCGCACGCCGGCACTCGAGGTGTATCTCGACTACGACGAGGTCAGCGCCCGCACGGTGCTCGACGCGCTCGGCACCGCCGTGCAGCAGCTGCCTTCGAGCGGCGCCGCCTGCACCGAGCGCCCCGCGAGCTGAACGAGGCCCGCCTTCTGAGCGAGGCCCGATGCGCCGCTCAGCGCTCGCGCGCGAGGTCGATCAGTTCGGTGATCAGGTCGGGGTAGGTCATGCCCGACGCGATCCAGCAGGTCGGGAACATCGAGATCGGGGTGAACCCGGGCATCGTGTTCACCTCGTTCACGAAGAACTCGGTGCCGGTGTAGAAGAAGTCGACCCGCGAGAGCCCCTCGCCACCGACAGCCTCGAACGCGCGCGCGGCGATCCGCTGCATCTCGGCGAGCTCGCCCGGTGCGAGTGCCGCCGGGCATACCAGGTCGATACCCGGGGCGCCCAGGTACTTCGCGTCGAAGTCGTAGAACTCGCGGCCCGAGATGACGATCTCGCCGGCGACACTGACGCGCGGCGCGTCACCGCCGCGCCCGGCCAGCACGCCGCACTCGATCTCTCGGCCGGCGACCGCCTGCTCGACGAGCACGGTGCCGTCTTCGGCGAACGCGGTCTCGAGCGCGGCATCCAGCTCGCCCCACTCCGACACCTTCGACACGCCCACACTCGACCCCGCCCGCGCAGGCTTGACGAACACCGGCAGGCCGAGCGAGCGGATGCGCCGCTCCCACAGCTCACGGTCTCGGTCGAGCCCGCGACGGGTCACCGTCACCCACGGCACGACGGGGACGCCGGCCGATTTCAGGATGCTCTTGGTCGTGTGCTTGTCCATGCCGATCGCCGACATCAGAAGCCCCGCGCCGACGTACGGCAGGTCGAGCAGCTCGAGAAAGCCCTGCACCGTGCCGTCTTCTCCGAACCGACCGTGCAGGATCGGAAAGACCACGTCGACGTCGCCGAGCGAACGGATGCCCGTGGCATCCGCCACCTTCAGTTCGCTCGAGAGCGCCGAGTCGGGCCAGATGATGCGCGTGCCGTTGTCGACCACCTCGGGGAGGTGCTCGGGGTGCAGCGCGAACTTGTCGGGGTCGTCGTCTTCGAGCACGAATGCCCCGTCACGGGTGATCCCGATCGGGATGACGTCGAACCGGTCGCGATCAATCGCGTGCAGCACTCCCCCGGCCGTGGCGGAACTGATCGAGTGCTCGCTGGAGCGACCGCCGAAGAGCACCGCCACTACCGCCTTGTCCATGCTGGGTCCTCTCGCCCGTGGGCTTGTCGTCATCGGTCGTCAGGTGAGGGGCGATGTCGCGCGGGTTCATGGTGCCGTCGAGCACCATCTTCACCTGCTCGACGATCGGCATGTGCACGCCCGCCTCGCGCGCCAACTGCAGCACGGGTGCGACGGATGCCAGGCCCTCCGCGGTCTGGTTCATCTGCTTCACGACGTCGGCGTAGCTGTAGCCCTGACCGAGCAGGCGCCCCGCCGTGTTGTTGCGCGACAGCGGCGACTGGCACGTCGCGATGAGGTCGCCGAGACCGGCGAGCCCCTGCAGGGTCTCGGGCTGGGCGCCGTACGCGACGGCGAAGTCGGTCATCTCGACGAGCCCGCGCGTGATGATCGACGCCTTGGTGTTCTCGCCGTAACCCACGCCGTCGACGATGCCGATCGCGACGGCGATCAGGTTCTTCAGCACACCGCCGAACTCGGTGCCGATGACGTCGGTGTTCACGAAGGTGCGGAAGTAGCCGTTGCGGGCGCGGAGCGCCACAGCCTCGGCCGTCTCACGGCTCGGCGACGAGATCACGGCGGCGGTCGGCTGCTCGCGTGCGATCTCGAGGGCGAGGTTGGGGCCGGATGCCACGGCGATCCGCGCCGGGTCGCAGTGCAGCTCCTGCTCGATGACCTGGCTCATGCGCAGACCGGTGCGCTTCTCGACGCCCTTCATGAGCGACACGACGGGGGCCTCGCTGCGCGCGAGCAGCGGCCGGACGGCCTTGAGGTTCTGCCGGAGGGCCTGGCTCGAAATGGCGAGGTACACCTGCGACGCGCCGTCGAGAGCTTCGGACAGGTGGGTCGTCGCCGACATCGTGCGCGGCAGGTTGATGCCCGGGAGGTACTCGCTGTTGCGGTGCCCCTCCTGGATCTCCTGCGCGAGCTCGGCGCGCCGCGCCCACATCACGACGTGCGCGCCGCCGTCGGCGAGCACCTTGCCGAAGGTGGTGCCCCAGCTGCCCGCACCGATCACCGCGATCCGCGGCAGACCCGCCTCCACGCGGCGATCACTTCTCGGAGTCAAGGCGCCCCGTCTCGTTCTGGCCGTGCACGGCCGGGTTCCACCGCTCCGCGGGCGCGGGCTCACCGCGCAGGCCGCTCAGCAGCCCCGCGATGTCGGCCATGACGGCGTCGGTGGCCGCGACGAGGTTCGCGTTGCCGACGCCGCGCGAGCGGTAGGCATCCAGATCGACCGCCGGACCCACGCTCACCTGCACGCGCTTGCGCGGCGGAAAGAGGCTGAGCTTGCCGTAGCGCGGCAGGATCTTCTGCACACCCCAGGTCGCCATCGGGATGACGGGGATGTTCCCCTCGATCGCGAGGCGCACGGCGCCGGTCTTGCCGCGCATCGGCCAGAGGTCGGGATCGCGCGTGAGCGATCCCTCGGGGTAGACGATCACACCGCGACCGTGCTCGGCGAGCTCTTCGGCCTGTGCGATCGTCTGCTTCGCGGCCGAGGCCGACGACGACCGCGCCACCGGGATCATGCCCGTCGCGCGCAGCAGCGAGCCGAGCACCGGCACCCGGAAGAGGCTCTCTTTCGCCATGAACCGCGGGGCGCGACCCATCCGCCACGTGGCGACGGCGATGATCACCGGGTCGAACTCGCTGTAGTGGTTCGGGGCGAGCACGTACGGCCCCTCGATCGGCAGGTTCTCGGCGCCCGTGATCTCGATCTTCGCGATCAGACCGGTGACGGGCACCACGATCGCCGCGGCCGGCCAGAAGACGCTCGGGCGGGTCTTCTCGGGCGACGCGCGGCGGCGCGGGTGCGAAGACACGCGCGTCACTCCAGCACGTCGAAGTCGGCGCCGAGGGCGGTCAGCTTGTCGAGGAACTTCTCGTAGCCGCGGCGGATGATCTCGACGCCCCGCACCCGCGACTCGCCCTCTGCGGCGAGGGCGGCGATGACGTAGCTGTAGCCGCCGCGCAGGTCGGGCACCACCACGTCGGCGCCGTGCAGGGGCGTCGGACCGTTCACGACGGCGGCCTGCTCGAGCGCGCGACGGGCGACACGGCGGTCGGGGCTCGCGATGCCTTCGGGGTGCACGACGATGTCGGCGCCCATCTTGTTGAGGGCCTGCGTGAACCCGAGCCGGTTCTCGTACACCGTCTCGTGCACGGTCGAGGTTCCCTGCGCTTGCGTCAGCGCGACGATGAGCGGCTGCTGCCAGTCGGTCATGAAGCCGGGGTGCACGTCGGTCTCGACGACGACGGGCTTGACGTCTCCCCCGCGGCGGAAGCGGATGCCGTCTTCTCGGATGTCGAAGTCGCCGCCCGCCTTGCGGAAGACGTTCAAGAAGGTCAGCATCTCGGGCTGCTTCGCCCCGCCGACGAAGATGTCGCCGTCGGTCGCGAGGGCCGCGCACGCCCACGAGGCGGCCTCGTTGCGGTCGAAGATGCAGCGGTGGTCGTAGCCGCGCAGCGAGTCGACGCCCTCGATGAAGATCACCCGGTTCGGCTCGTACGAGATGATGGCGCCCATCTTCTGCAGCACGGCGATCAGGTCCATGATCTCGGGCTCGATGGCGGCGCCCCGAAGCTCGGTGGTGCCCTTCGCGCGCACCGCCGTGAGCAGCACCTGCTCGGTCGCCCCCACGCTCGGGTACGGCAGCGTGATGTCGGCGCCGTGCAGGCCGTTCGGTGCAGACAGCCGGATGCCACTGGGCAGCTTGTCGACCGTGGCGCCGAACGCCCGCAACGCGTCGAGGTGGAAGTCGATCGGACGGTCGCCGATGCGGCACCCGCCGAGGTCGGGGATAAACGCCTGGCCGAGCAGGTGCAGGAGCGGCCCGCAGAAGAGGATCGGGATGCGCGACGCACCCGCGTGCGCGTCGATCTCTTCCATGTGGGCAGACACCGCGCCCGACGGGTCGAGACGGAGCACGCCGTCACCGTCGTCGTCGATCGTCACGCCGTGCACCTCGAGCAGCGAACGCACGACCTGCACGTCGCTGATGTCGGGCACGTCGCGCAGCACGCTCTCAGTCTCACCGAGCAGGGCCGCGACCATCGCCTTGGTCGCGAGGTTCTTCGCTCCCTTGACCTCGACACGGCCGACCAGAGGCCGGCCTCCGCGGATCGCGAGCACCTGGCCCGTGCGGTCTGTTCCGCCGTCGCCGGGCTGAGATGCCGCCGCGGCGCTGAGGAGGGTGTTCATCGATCGGACCTCACTTGTGATTCGAGGGCGGGCCTGCTCTCCCCGGGTGCGGGGCGCCGGGCTCGGGCTAGCGGACGGGGAGCGTCCGCGGCCGCCACGCCTCTCGGCGCGCCTCGAACTGCGCGATCTTCTCTTCGTTGCGCAGGGTGAGCCCGATGTCGTCGAGCCCTTCGAGGAGCCGCCACCTAGTGTAATCGTCGATGTCGAACGAGACGCTGAGATCGCCCAGTCGGGCCGTTCTGGCCTCGAGGTCGACGGTCATCTCGGCGCCGGGATTCGCAGCGAGGGCCGCCCAGATCGCCTCGATGTCGGCCTCGGTGACGACGCCCGTGACGAGGCCCTGCTTGCCCGCGTTGCCGCGGAAGATGTCGGCGAACTTGGGGCTCAGCACCACCCGGAAGCCGTAGTCGCGCAACGCCCAGACGGCGTGCTCACGGCTCGAGCCGGTGCCGAAGTCGGGGCCCGCGACGAGAATGGATGCCCCGGCGTACGCCGACTGGTTGAGCACGAACGCGGGGTCTTGCCGCCAGTTCGCGAACAGCGCGTCTTCGAACCCCGTCTTGGTGACGCGCTTGAGGTACACCGCGGGGATGATCTGGTCGGTGTCGACCGCCGAACGCGTGAGCGGGGCGGCGACACCCGTGTGGGTCGTGAACTTCTCCATGATCAGGCCTCCGCCTTCTCGAACGCGGGCAGATCGCTTGGGCTCGCGAGCCGGCCGAGCACGGCGGTCGCGGCCGCCACGAGCGGCGAGACGAGGTGCGTGCGGCCGCCCTTGCCCTGTCGGCCCTCGAAGTTGCGGTTGCTCGTCGAGGCACACCGCTCCCCCGGCGCCAGCTGATCGGGGTTCATGCCGAGGCACATCGAGCAGCCCGCGAAACGCCACTCGGCGCCGAACTCGGTGAAGACCTTGTCGAGGCCCTCGGCCTCGGCCTCCAG
Organism: Microbacterium paulum; assembly: GCF_015707995.1. GTDB lineage: Bacteria > Actinomycetota > Actinomycetes > Actinomycetales > Microbacteriaceae > Microbacterium > Microbacterium paulum. The sequence continues at coordinate 8,707 of NZ_JAAGRY010000033.1, read as the reverse complement.
CCGCACGCGCGCCGACCCGGGCACGACCATGACGCGCACGTGCTCGGCCTTCTGACGCCCCTCGATGACCGAGGCGAAGGCGCGCAGGTCTTCGATGCGACTGTTCGTGCACGAGCCCATGAACACGGCATCCACCTCGACGTCCTTCAGGGGTGTGCCGGCGGCGAGGTCCATGTACTCGAGCGCGCGCTCGGCGGCGGCGCGCTCGTTCGGGTCGGTGAACGAGGCCGGGTCGGGCACGACGTCGGAGAGCGACACGCCCTGCCCGGGGTTCGTGCCCCACGTGACGAACGGTTCGAGCTCCGTGGCATCCAAGAAGACTTCGGCGTCGTAGACGGCGCCCTCGTCGGAGGGCAGGGTGCGCCAATAGGCGACCGCGTCGTCCCAGTCCTGCCCGGTCGGGGCGTGCGGGCGGCCCTTGACGTAGTCGAACGTCGTCTCGTCGGGGGCGATCATGCCCGCGCGGGCGCCGGCCTCGATGGACATGTTGCACATCGTCATCCGGCCCTCCATCGAGAGCGAGCGGATCGCGCTGCCGCGGAACTCGAGCACGTAGCCCTGCCCGCCGTTCGCGCCGATCTTCGCGATGATCGCGAGGATGATGTCTTTCGCCGTGACGCCGGGGCGGAGCTCGCCCTCGACCGTGATCGCCATCGTCTTGAAGGGCTTCAGCGGCAGCGTCTGGGTCGCCATGACGTGTTCGACCTCGCTCGTGCCGATGCCGAACGCCATCGCGCCGAACGCGCCGTGCGTCGAGGTGTGCGAGTCGCCGCAGACGACGGTGATGCCGGGCATCGTCAGCCCCAGCTGCGGCCCCACGACGTGCACGATGCCCTGTTCTTTGTCGCCGAGCGAGTGCAGACGCACGCCGAACTCTTCGGCGTTCCGGCGCAGCGTCTCGATCTGGGTGCGACTGGTCAGGTCTGCGATCGGCTTGTCGATCTCGAGGGTCGGGGTGTTGTGGTCTTCGGTCGCGATCGTCAGATCGAGGCGGCGCAGGCCCCGCCCCTCGCCGCGCAGGCCGTCGAAGGCCTGCGGGCTCGTGACCTCGTGCACGAGGTGCAGGTCGATGTAGATGAGGTCGGGTTCGCCGTTCTCGCCTTTGACGACGAGGTGGTCGTCCCAGACCTTCTCGGCCAGGGTGCGCGGGCGATCGGGAATGGATGTGCTCATGTCGGTCTCGTTCTCCAGATGGGGGTGTGTGCCCGCGACGAACTCCGCGACGAGTGAGGGCTCAGAACGAGATCTCGTCGCGGCCGCTAAGGAGAAGGCGAGCGATCCGCACGGCGCCAGAATACCACCGGCGCCGATGCCCGACGGTCAGGGGCCGTCGACGGTCGGGGGCGTGCCCTTCTCTTGCGCCACGGCATCCGCCGCCTCGACCGGGGTCGCAGGCGTCGCGCCCGCCGGCGCCTCGCCCTGCTCCAGCCCTGCTCCACCCCTGTTCGAGCCCTGCCGAGGGGTGGCGACACGCGGTGCGGTAGCGCGGGCGCACCGCGTGTCGCGACCCCTCGACGAAGGTGCGGGGAGGGTCGGGGCGAGGCGGGCAGCGGGTCGACGGGTTATCCACAGGAGGGTGTTTCGAGAAACTGTCCACGGATGACGGTGTGCGCAGCCGCGGCGCGCGGCGCGCCCGCCAGGATCATGGGATGCCTGACGCGACGCCGCTCCCCGAGAGCCTTCGCCGACGCGCATTCGCCGTGGCCGATGCGCGGTCGCTGGGTGTTCCGCTGTCTCGCCTTCGCGCCCGTGATCTCCACACGCCCTTCCGCGGCGTGCGCACGCCACAGGTTCCGGCGACCTACGTCGAGCGCTGTCGCGCCTACGCCGCTGGGTGCAGCGACGGCATCGTGTTCTGCGGCCCGACGGCAGCGCGGCTGCTCGGCATCCCTCTGCCTGCGCGATTCGAGCGGGCAGAGGAGCTCCATGTGCTGCAGCGGTGGACCGACCGCGCGCCTCGCGGCCCGGGGATCGTCGGGCACAAGACGCGGCACGAGATCGATCTCGTGACGGTGGCGGGCCTCCGCTGCACGGCACCCGTACCGACCTGGTTCGCGCTCGGTGCGCTGCTCGCACACGACGATCTCGTGATCGCGGGCGACGCGATGGTGGGCGGAAAGCAACCCCTCATCGGCGTAGCCGACCTGCGAACCGCGGTGCAGAGCCATACCCGCGCGCGCGGCGCGGCGCGCATCAGAGAGGCCTTCGACGAGGTGAGGGCCGGGGCGTGGTCGCCGCGCGAGACGCAGGTGCGGCTCGCGCTGGTGCGCGCGGGCCTACCCGAGCCCGAGCTCAACGCGCCGATCGATGTGGCCGGGCGCCGCTATCACGGCGATCTGGTCTATCGCAGGCAGCGCCTGGTGCTGGAGTATGAGGGGCGCCAGCACTACACCGACGCGCGGCAGTGGTCGCACGACCTCGAGCGGTACAACGCTTTCGCCGAAGAGTCGTGGACCGTGCTGCGCATCGCGCACGAGCTGCCCCTGCCGACCCTCGTCGCACGCGTCCGCCGCATTCTCGCCCGCTGACCCGCGCCCACTCCGACCCGTCAGGGCACCGTCTTCAACCCGTTCTGAAGCTACCCCTGGGTGGGGTTCTCGTTGATCGCGAGGGGTCGCGACACGCGGCGCGGCAGCGGGCGGATGCCGCGTGTCGCGACCCCTCGCGAACGTTGGGGAGGGCGATGACGCTGGCCCTGGCCCTGGCGGCGGCGTCAGGGGCCGTCGACGGCCGGGGGCGTGCCCTTCTCTTGCGCCACGGCATCCGCCGCCTCGACCGGGGTCGCAGGGGTCTCGACCGAAGGTGCGGCGCGGCGTTCGCGGGCCGCGGCGATGAGGCTCGCGACCGTCGCGACGACCATCGAGACGACGATGACGGCGAGCGAGGTCCAGGTCGAGATCTCGGGGGCCCACTCGATGTGCTGGCCGCCGTTGATGAAGGGAAGCTCGTTGACGTGCATGGCGTGGAAGAAGAGCTTCACGCCGATGAACGCGAGGATGAACGCGATGCCGTAGTGCAGGTACTTCAGGCGGTCGAGCAGGTCGCCGAGCAGGAAGTACAGCTGGCGAAGTCCCATGAGGGCGAAGAGGTTGGCGGTGAACACGATGAACGGGTTCTGCGTGATGCCGAAGATCGCCGGGATCGAGTCGATCGCGAAGAGCAAGTCGGTCATACCGATCGCCACGAACACGATGATCATCGGGGTGAACATCTTCTTGCCGTTGACGACCGTGCGGATCTTCGCGCCGTCGTAGTGGTCGCTGATGTCGACGGTGCGGCGCAGCTGACGCACGAGGAAGGACTCCTTCTTCACCTCGTCGTCGTGGTCGGCGCCCGGGAACGCCTGGCGCCACGCCGTCCAGATGAGGAACGCGCCGAAGATGAAGAACACCCAGCTGAACTGCTCGATGATCGCGGCCCCGGCGAGGATGAAGAGCCCGCGCAGCACGAGCGCGATGATGATGCCCACCATCAGCACCTCTTGCTGGTAGCGCCGCGGCACCGCGAACTGGCTCATGATCAGCACGAAGACGAACAGGTTGTCGATCGAGAGGCTGTACTCGGTGAGCCAACCGGCGATGAATTGCCCCGCGTACTCGTGCCCGGCGAACACCCACAGCAGGCCCGCGAAGACGAGCGCGAGGCACACGTAGAAGACGACCCAGACGGTCGACTCCTTCGTCGACGGGATGTGCGGGCGCTTCAGGATCAGCAGCAGGTCGCCGACGAGGATGAGCACCAGGACGACGAGCGAGCCGACCTCGAACCAGACAGGAAGCTCCATGAGCGCCTTTCGAAAGGGTGACGAAACGTCGAAAGTCTCTCCCCCGCACCGGCGATGCCGGCGCGGCGCGTGCCCGGAGCCCCGACGACGGAGCCCGTACTGACGGACACGCGAGGCGGGATACTCCCTCTCGCTCGCACAAGGATACAGGTGCGCGGGCCTGTGCGCGGCCGTCGTCTGCACCCGATTCGATGCAGACCTGAGACGCATCCTTCCCGCCCGACACTGGCAGGGTGGGAGCAGAACGAGGAGACCATGACCCACCCCACGCCCCGCGAGGCCACCCGCAGCGACGCCGATCTCGTCGCGGCGGCCGGCGCCGGCGACGAGCAGGCGTTCCGCACGCTGTACCGCGCGTACGCGCGGCCGGTGTACTGGCTCGCCCACTCGCTCGTCGGAACGCAGGCGGACGCCGAGGATGTCACGCAGGAGACCTTCCTGGCCGCGTGGCGGAAGCTGCCCGCGCTCGAGCTCGCCGGGCAGTCGCTGCTGCCCTGGCTCGTGACGATCTGCCGCTTCCAGAGCGCCAACCGCATCCGCCGGCAGCAGCGCGACCGCGAGCACACCGCCGCGGCCGTCGATGAGACACTGCCGGCCACGGTCGACGTCGAGCAGCAAGTGGTCGACGCGGCGCAGGTCGAGCGGATCATCACCGAAGTGGGAACGCTCAGCGCGCTCGATCAGCAGATCTTCCGCCTGTGCGCCGCCGAGGGGTACGCCTATCACGCCGCCGCCGAGCGGCTCGGGGTCTCGCACGGGGTCGTTCGCAATCGTCTCTCCCGCATCCGTGCGCAGCTGCGCAGCTCTATCGAACCGGAGGGGACATGAACGCCGACGACCTCACACTGCCCGAACTCACCGATCAGCGGGTCGACGAGATCGAGACCGCGCTGTTCGCCCGTATCGCCGCCGAACGCCGCGACGAGCTCGCGACCGCGCGCCGCGACCGCACCCGCGCGGTGCGCCGCGGCCGGGTGTGGATGGGTGCGACCGCGGCAGCCTCGCTCGTCGCCGTCGCGGCGATCATCGCCCCTCAGCTCGGCGGCGGGACGGCCGGGTCGGCGACGATCGCGCAGCAGCCCGTCACGGCCCCGGAGAACTCGACGATCGAGCCGTTCTCCCTACAAGGCGGCGCGATGGATGCCGGGGGCGCGGCGGATTCCGCCGGCTCGCTCGACGGGTCGGTCGCGCGCGGAACGGCGGCGAGCGCAGGGGGTGCCGACGTCGCCGCGCGGGAGATCGTCGCGACGGCGAGCGCGACGGTGCGGGTCGACGACGCATCGACGGCCGCGGATGCCATCACCGCCGCGGCGGTCGCCGCTGGAGGGTACGTCGAGTCGCTGAGCCTCGGCGGGGGCGAGACCACGACGGCGCCGACGAGCGGCTCGGTGTCCGACGGCATGATGATCGACCCGCAGCCGACCGGCGCCTGGATCACGGTGCGCGTGCCGGCCGACCGGCTCGAGAGCGCCCTCGCGGGGCTCTCGAGCGTCGGCGAGGTCACCGCCTCGCAGGTCGACCGCCGTGACGTGACGACCGAGGCCGTCGACCTCCGCGCGCGGGTCGCGTCGCTCGAGGCATCCGTCGCCCGCCTCACCGCCCTCATGGCGCAGGCGACCTCGACGGGAGACCTGATCGCAGCCGAGTCGGCCCTCGCCGACCGGCAATCCCAGCTCGAGTCGCTGCGCCAGCAGCTCACCTGGATCGACAGCCAGGTCGACATGTCGACCCTCACGGTGACGCTCACCGAGCCCGCGCCGGCGGCGACCGCCGACCCCGCCGGCTTCGGCGACGGGCTGGCCGCCGGCTGGAACGGTCTCGTCGCGGCGCTCGGCGGTCTGATCGTCGGTGTCGGGTTCCTGCTCCCCTGGGTCGCCGCCGTCGCGGTCATCGCACTCGTCGTCTGGGCGATCCGCCGCGCCGTGGTGCGGGGCCGCGCGCGGCGCGCGGCGGCCGCGGCCGCGGTGGACGGGCAGGTTCCCGCCGGCGGCGGGGCGCGGTCGGAAGAGATCGACTGAGCAGGCGCCCGGGGCGCATTTCCCGGGCATCCGACGCGAAACGCCCGGTCCGATTCGGACCGGGCGTTTGCCGTGTGGTGACCCCAGCGGGATTCGAACCCGCGTTACCGCCGTGAGAGGGCGGCGTACTAGGCCGCTATACGATGGGGCCGCACGTGCGTTGTCTGGGGCTTTCGCCGATCAGGCAACCGTTCGATTATGCCATGCCTCCGGCGGCCTCGCCAAATCGGCGCGCGCGGCGCCGACGGGGCTTGCCCGCCCGCGCGGCGGAGCGTTGACTGGGCGCATGCGCATCACGAAGCACGAACACGCCTGCCTGCGCGTGGAGGTCGACGGCCAGACGCTCATCATCGATCCGGGCGGCTTCACGCTGCCGCTCGAAGACCTGCACGGGCTCACCGCCGTGGTCCTCACCCACGAGCACGCCGACCACTGGACGCCCGAGCATCTCGCGCGCCTGCGTCGGCACACGCCCGACCTCCCGGTCTATGCGCCTGAGGGCGTCGCGTCGGCGGGTGCCGACGTGATCGTCGTGAAGCCCGGCGACACGGTGACGGCGGGGCCCTTCACGATGAGCTTCCACGGCGGCCGGCACAACGTCATCCACGAGTCGATCCCCGTCGTCGACAATGTGGGCGTACTCGTCAACGACGCCTTCTACTACCCGGGCGATTCGTACGCGATCCCGAAGCACACCGACATCGAGCTGCTCGCTGCCCCCGTCGGGGCGCCGTGGCTGAAGATCGGCGACGCGATGGACTTCGTGCTCGCCGCCAAGCCGCGCCGCGCTTTCGCCACGCACGACATGACGCTCTCGCGCATCGGCCTCGACATGCACCGCTCGCGACTGAAGTGGGCGACCGAGCAGCACGGCGGCGAGTTCGTCGCCCTCGAGCCCGGCGAGTCGGTCGAACTCTGACGACACCGGTCGCAGCCGGGCGTCGAGACGTACGGGTGAGACGACGGATGCCGCGCACCCCCGCTCGGGGAGTGCGCGGCATCCGTGTGTTCTTCGACTCAGCCTTCGGCGTCGTGGTCGGTCTCGAGGAAGGTCACGAGGCTGTCGAGCGCCGCGTCGGCGCCCTCGCCCTCGGCCTTTAGGGTCACGACGGTGCCCTGCGTGGCGCCGAGGCCCATGAGGGTGAGGATGCTGCCCGCGTTCAGGTCGGGACCGCCTTCGACCGCGATGGTCACCGGCAAGCCGGTCTGCTGCACGGCCTGCACGAACAGCTTCGCGGGGCGGGCGTGCAGCCCCGAGCTGCTGGCGACGGTGGCCTGACGTTCTGCCATGGAATCCTCCTGAGTCGTGAGTGTCGTCTTCGAGACTAGGCGTTGGCGAGCGCCGACGGAACACCCTCCGCGCCGGAGGAAACCTCGTCGACGGGCCGCCGGTGGGCGAACCGCTTGAGCGCCACCACGGCGAACGCCGCGACGACCGTGCCCGCGGCGATGGCGACCAGCCACAGCCAGAAGTTGTCGATCGCGAAGAACACGAAGAGGCCGCCGTGCGGGGCCTTGCTCGTGACGGCGAACGCCATCGAGAGGGCACCGGTGACCGCGCCACCGAGCATCATCGCGGGGATCACCCGGAAGATGTCGGCCGCCGCGAACGGGATCGCACCCTCGGAGATGAACGCCGCGCCCAGCAGCCACGCCGCCTTGCCGTTCTCGCGCTCGGGCTCGGTGAACAGCTTGCGGTCGATGACGGTGGATGCCAGGGCCATCGCGAGCGGGGGCACCATGCCGGCCGCCATGACGGCCGCCATGATCTGCAGGTAGCGCTCGTCACCGGCGATGCCCGCGGCGAGGTTACCGGTCGCGAACGCGTAGGCCACCTTGTTGACCGGGCCGCCGAGGTCGAAGCACATCATGAGACCGAGGATGATGCCGAGGATGATCACGCCGGCGCCGGTGAGGCTCGACAGCCAGGTGTTGAGGGCCTGCGTGAGCCAGGCGATCGGGCCGCCGAGGACGAGCAGCATGAGCCCCGAGGCGAAGATCGAGCCGAGCAGCGGAATGATGACCACCGGCATGAGACCGCGCAGCCAGCGCGGCACGTCGAGGCTGTTCAGCCACCACGCGGCGAGACCGGCGAGCAGACCGCCGACGATACCGCCGAGGAAGCCCGCGCCCATGAACGAGGCGACCGCACCGGCCACGAATCCGGGGGCGATACCGGGACGGTCGGCGAGACCGTAGGCGATGTATCCGGCGAGGGCGGGCACGAGGAACCCGAACGAGAGCGCACCGATCTTGAACAGCACCGCACCGAGGTAGACGATCAGCGACGTGTCGCCGAGGTTCCACAGCGTCGAGGCGCCGAGGATCTTGTCGGCGTCGAACGCGATCGTGTAGCCGCCGAGGAGGAACCCGAGCGCGATCAGCAGACCACCGCCGGCGACGAACGGGATCATGTAGCTGACACCGGTCAGCAGCGACCGCTTGATCGCGCTGCCGACGCCGGCTCCGCCGCCTTCTGCACGTGCCGCCGCGGCGGTGTCGGCGTTGCCGCTCACGCGCGGGGCGAGGGGGTTGCCGACCGAGGCGACGGCCTCGTCGATGAGCGCGGCGGGCTGCTCGATACCCTTCTTGACGGGCACGCGCACGACCGGCTTGCCGGCGAAGCGCTGCTGGTCGCGCACATCGACGTCGACGGCGAAGATCACCGCGTCGGCGTCATCGATGACCGACTGGGGCAGCGGCTTGTAGCCCGACGAGCCCTGCGGCTCGACGACGAGGTCGACGCCCGCCTGCTGACCGGCCGCGGTGAGGGCGTCGGCGGCCATGAAGGTGTGCGCGATGCCGGTGGCGCAGGCCGTGACGGCGACGATGCGCGCGGGGCGACCGTCGACGACGAGGTCGGTGGATCCGGCGGGCACGGCGGGCACGGCGGCCGCCGCGGGCG
>NZ_JAAGRY010000032.1 GCF_015707995.1 Microbacterium paulum | reverse complement strand
CCTCGTCGGCGCGGCGCACCGGCTGGGCATCTCCGCGAAGGCGCGCGAGGTGCGCGGCGTGCCGCGCGTCGTCGTGCGCGAGGGCGATGCGATCCGCGTCGCGCTCGCCGAGATGGGCGCCGTCCGCACCGCGCAGGCGTGGGAGGAGATGCGCCAGCGCCGCGAGGTGCGCGCCGGGGTGAACCGGCTGGTCAACTTCGACGACGCGAACCTCCGCCGCTCCGCGCAGGCCGCCGTCGCCGCGTGCGCGCGGGTCGAACGCGCCCTCGAGATCCTCGGCGACGAGGTGCCCGAGCACCTCCGCGAGGCGGGGGAGCTGCGCCTGTCGCACCGCGACGCGAGCCTCGACGAGCTGGGCCACCACGCCGATCCGCCGCTGACGAAGGACGCCGTCGCCGGCCGCATCCGTCGCCTGCTGGCGATGGCCGACAAGAAGGCGACCGCCGAGGGCATCCCCGGCACCGAGTCCGCCGTCCCCGAGGGCTTCGAGGACTGACGCGTCCGCGCGCCTGGCGACCCCTCCCCGAGCGGTCGGGCCGTCGCATACCGTCACCCGGGGGAACAACCCCCTGACGAGGGCGTTGCACCTCAATAGGATGGGAATCGTCCCCTCGCCGCGTTCGCAGCGCGGCGCGAACAGGAAGAAGAGAACATGGCGAAGTACACACTGCCCGACCTCCCCTACGATTTCGCAGCGCTCGAGCCGCACATCAGCGGCAAGATCATGCAGCTGCACCACGACAAGCACCACCAGGCCTACGTGACCGGTGCCAACACCGCCCTCGAGCAGCTCGCCGAGGCCCGCGAGACCGGCAACCTGGCGAACGTCAACAAGCTCGAGAAGGACCTCGCGTTCAACCTCGGCGGTCACGTCAACCACTCGATCTTCTGGACGAACCTCGCGCCGGCGAACGACGGCGGCGGCGGAAAGCCCGAGGGCGAGCTCGCGGCGGCGATCGACGAGTTCTTCGGCGGCTTCGACAAGTTCCAGGCGCACTTCACCGCGGCGGCCACCGGCATCCAGGGCTCGGGCTGGGCGGTGCTCAGCTGGGACCCGATCGGCGAGCAGCTGATCATCCAGCAGCTGTTCGACCAGCAGTCCAACACCGCGCAGGGCACGATCCCCGTGTTCCAGCTGGACATGTGGGAGCACGCCTTCTACCTCGACTACCTGAACGTCAAGGCGGACTACGTCAAGGCGGTCTGGAACATCGCCAACTGGGGCAACGTCGCCGAGCGCTTTTCGACGGCTCGCGACAAGACGGTGGGCCTACTCAAGTAGTAGTGTCATGACCAGGTGAGGATGCCGGGTCTCCGCCCGGCGACGGGGGGAGACCCGGCATCCTCTTCTCACATCAGACGATCGCTTCGCGGAGCGCCCGACGGCGGCTGCGGCGACAAGAACCGGGAGACAACGTGTCTGTCAAGATCGGAATCAACGGCTTCGGCCGCATCGGACGTAACTTCCTCCGCGCAGCTCTGGAGCAGGGTGCGGACCTCGACATCGTGGCGGTGAACGACCTCACCGACAACAAGACCCTCGCTCACCTGCTCAAGTACGACTCCGTCGGCGGACGTCTCGACGCCGAGGTCTCGTACGACGCGGACTCGATCACCGTCAACGGCAAGTCGATCAAGGTCTTCGAAGAGCGCGACCCCGCGAACCTCCCCTGGGGCGACCTGGGCGTCGACATCGTCATCGAGTCGACCGGTCGCTTCACCAAGGGCGCAGACGCCGGCAAGCACCTCGCGGGCGGCGCCAAGAAGGTCATCATCTCGGCTCCCGGCACCGATGTCGACGGCACGTTCGTCGTGGGTGTGAACGACGAGTCGTACGACACCGAGACGATGAACATCATCTCTAACGCCTCGTGCACCACGAACTGCCTCGCGCCGCTGGCCAAGGTCTTCAACGACGCGTTCGGCATCGAGCGCGGCTTCATGATGACCGCGCACGCGTACACCGCCGACCAGAACCTGCAGGACGGCCCGCACAGCGACCTGCACCGTGCGCGCGCCGCCGCGCTGAACATCGTTCCCGCCTCGACCGGTGCCGCCAAGGCGATCGGCCTTGTGCTGCCCGAGCTCAATGGCAAGCTGAGCGGCTCGTCGTACCGTGTGCCGATCCCCACGGGCTCGATCGTCGACCTGACGATCATCACCCCCACCGAGGGTCTGACCGTCGAGGCGATCAACGCCGCGTACGAGAAGGCCGCGTCGGAGGGTGAGCTCGTCGGCTACCTGAAGTACAACACCGACCCGATCGTCTCGACCGACATCGTCCACGACCCGCACTCGTCGATCTTCGACGCGGGCCAGACCAACGTCTCGGGCAACCTCGTGAAGGTGTCGGCGTGGTACGACAACGAGTGGGGCTACTCGAACCGCCTCGTCGACCTCGCCGAGCTCGTCGCCGAAAAGCTCTGAGGTTCACTCATGGCTCTGCGTACCCTCGATTCGCTGGGTTCGCTGGCCGGTAAGCGCGTCATCGTCCGTGTTGACTTCAACGTCCCTCTCAAAGAGGGCGTCATCACGGACGATGGCCGTATCCGGGCGGCTCTTCCCACGCTGAACCACCTCATCAACCAGGGCGCCCGCGTCATCGCGTGCTCGCACCTGGGGCGCCCCGACGGCGCACCCGACCCGAAGTACAGCCTCGAGCCGGTGGCTCAGCGCCTCGCCGAACTGCTGGGAAAGCCGGTCGCGTTCGCGACCGACACCGTCGGCGAGTCGGCGCAGAGCGCTGCCGCCGCGCTCGAGGACGGCGACGTCGCGGTGATCGAGAACCTCCGCTTCAACGCGGGCGAGACGGCGAAGGATGCCGGTGAGCGCCGCGCGTTCGCCGAACAGCTCGCCGCCCTCGGTGAGGCTCTCGTCTCGGACGGCTTCGGTGTCGTGCACCGCAAGCAGGCATCGGTGTACGAGCTCGCCGAGATCCTGCCCTCCGCGGCGGGACTGCTGATCGAGAAGGAGGTCGACGTGCTCGACCGCCTCACCGAGAACCCCGAGCGCCCGTACGCGGTCGTCCTCGGCGGATCGAAGGTCAGCGACAAGCTGGGTGTCATCGAGCACCTGCTGCCCCGCGCCGACAAGATCCTCGTCGGCGGCGGAATGATGTTCACGTTCCTCGCCGCGCAGGGTCACAAGGTGGGCAAGAGCCTGCTCGAGGCCGACCAGATCGACACGGTGAAGCGGTACATCCAGACCGCGGCCGACAAGGGCGTGGAGCTGATCCTGCCGGTCGACGCGGTCATGGCATCCGGCTTCGCGGCCGACGCCGACCACGTCGTCGCCGCCGCCGATGCGCTGGAGGACACCCCGTTCGGCGCTGACGGCATGGGTCTCGACATCGGTCCCGACACGGCGACGACGTTCACCGAGGCGATCCGCTCGTCCACCACGGTGTTCTGGAACGGGCCCATGGGCGTGTTCGAGTTCGACGCCTTCGCGGACGGCACCCGCGCCGTCGCGCAGGCGCTCACCGAGGTCGACGGCCTGTCGGTCGTCGGCGGCGGAGACTCCGCCGCAGCGGTTCGCCAGCTCGGATTCCACGACGAGCAGTTCGGTCACATCTCGACCGGCGGTGGAGCGAGCCTGGAGTTCCTGGAGGGCAAGAAGCTCCCCGGGCTGGAAGTCCTCGGATGGGAGAGCTGATGGCGCGCACACCGCTCATCGCCGGCAACTGGAAGATGAACCTCGACCACCTGCAGGCGGTCGCCTTCGTGCAGAAGCTGCACTGGACGCTGAAGGATGCCGCGCACGACGAGAACTCCGTCGAGGTCGCGCTGTTCCCACCGTTCACCAACCTGCGCACCGTGCAGATCCTGATCGACGCCGACAAGGTCCCGTTCGTGTTGGGCGCCCAGGACCTGTCCACGCACGACTCCGGGGCCTACACGGGGGAGGTGTCGGGGGTCTTCCTCGACAAGCTCGCCTGCCGCTACGTCATCGTCGGGCACTCCGAGCGTCGCGACTACCACCACGAGACGGATGCGATCGTGGCGGAGAAGGTGCAGGCGGCCCTCCGCAACCACCTCGTACCGGTGATCTGCGTCGGCGAGACGCTGGAGCAGCGCGAAGAGTCGGGTCCCACCGCGGTCTCGGTCGCGCAGCTGCAGGTCGCCCTGGAGGGCGTGCCCGCCGATGCCGACGTCGTCGTGGCGTACGAACCCGTCTGGGCGATCGGTACCGGCCAGGTCGCCTCGCCCGAACAGGCGCAGGAGGTCTGTGCGGCGTTGCGTGCCGTCGTCGCCGAGAAGCTCGGGGACGACGCGGCAGCACGCACCCGCATCCTCTACGGCGGCTCGGTGAAGTCGGGGAACGTCGCGAGCTTCCTGCGCGAGCCCGATGTCGACGGCGCGCTCGTCGGAGGGGCGAGCATCGTCGTCGACGAGTTCGCCGCGATCATCCGCTACCAGAAGCACGTCGGGGTCTGACCCCGAGACAGGCCCGGGGCCGCTTCGGCCCCGGGCCTGTCGCATGCCGACGCGTCGCCGCCCGGTATAATCGACCCTTGTGCGCCCTACCGCGGGCGCTGCGAAAGGCTTCATCGACTGTGGACATCCTCGAGTTCGTCATGCAGGTGGTGCTCGGCATCACGAGCCTCCTGCTGACCCTTCTGATCCTCCTGCACAAGGGGCGCGGTGGCGGCCTGTCCGACATGTTCGGTGGCGGCATGAGCTCCGCGATGGGGTCATCGGGCCTCGCGGAACGCAACCTCAACCGCTTCACGGTGGTGCTCGCCCTCGTGTGGTTCGTCTCGATCGTGGCCCTCGGCCTGATCACGAAATTCCAGGGGATCTGATGGCAACCGGAGGAAACGCGATCCGCGGCACCCGTGTGGGGGCGGGCCCCATGGGGGAGCAGGACCACGGACACCACGCCGACCGCGTCGCGGTGTCGTACTGGGATGCCCTCGGCAACGAGACCGTCCGCTACTTCGCCGCCGGCATCGCCGACGAAGAGATCCCCGAGGTCATCGACTCGCCCCACTCGGGTCTTCCCGCCGGGCGCGACAAGGCGAACCCGCCGGCGCTCGCGAAGACCGAGCCCTACAAGACCCACCTCGCGTACGTGAAGGAGCGTCGCACCGAAGAAGAGGCCGACGCTCTCCTCGACGACGCGCTGCAGCAGCTGCGCGAGCGCCGCGGCCAGGCCTGACCCGCCTCGCCGACCCACTGTTGATCGAGTGCCGGCGCGACCGGTGGGGCTCGACTCAGAACTCCTGGTCGATGAGCTCGGGCGGGACGTTGGCGGCGGCAGCCTCGTCGACGAAGAAGAGCGTGCGCTTGCGGCCCTTCGCGCCTGCTGCGGGGACGCTCTCATAACTCGCACCCGCGAGAGCGAGCCCCAGGGCCGCGGCCTTGTCGGTGCCCGAGACGACGAGCCACACGCACCGCGCTGAGTTCAGCACGGGACGCGTGAGCGTCAGCCGCTCCGACGGGGGCTTGGGCGCGCCGGAGACCGGCAGCACGACGGCATCCGTCGACTGGATCTCACCGCGGTCGGGGAACAGCGAGGCGATGTGGCCGTCCGGACCGACGCCGAGGAAGCACACGTAGAACGACGGCCACTCCTGGTCGTCGGCCGCGAACATCGCGAGCTCGCCCGCGTACGCTTCGGCCGCGGCCGCCATGTCAACGCCGCTGTCGGCGCCCGCCATCGCGTGCACGTTCTCGGCCGGGATGTCGATGTGGTCGATCAGCGCGCGATGCGCCCGCACGTCGTTGCGCTCGGGGTCGGATGCCGGCAGGAACAACTCGTCGCCCCACCACAGGTGCACGGTCGACCAGTCGACCTTCGTGCGCGCGGGACTCGCACCGGCGGCGCGCAGCACAGCCGTGCCGATGACGCCGCCGGTGAGCAGCACGTGGCTCGTCTTCCCCGCGCCTGAGCGGCGCGCGAGCCGCTCGAGGAGACGCCCGGCGACAGCGGAAGCCAGGGTCTGCGCGTCGGGGCTGATCACGACACGTTTCTCGGTCCACAGCTGCGCCATCGCGACTCCTACGACTCGGTGGTGGTCGGGGGCCCGAGGAGCTCCCAGCCCTCCGTGATCACTCGACCATACAGGACGTCCGGATCCAGCCGACGCAACTCCTCGGCGAGGCACTCGCGCAGGGTGCGGCGCGGCAGCACGATGTCGTGCGACGGCTGTCCCGGCTGGGTGAGAGTCGCGTCGATGTCGTTGCTGCGCTGCAGCAGGATGTCGCCACTGGGACGCGTGAGACGGACGAACTGGATGCCGTGCTCCCACTCGTCGGGGTCAGCCGAGCGCCAGCTCACGGGCACGTCCAGCTTGAGCCGCAACCACGCGGCCATCAGTCCCGTGGAGGGGGAGCTGCCGGCGCCCACGACTTCGACGGCCGTGACCGGCTCGTACGGAGGCTGGTCCAGCACGGCGGCGAGCTGCTCACGCCAGCGCGTCAGACGAGTCCAGGCGAGATCGGTGTCGCCGGGTGCGTAGGTCGCACCCAGTTGGCTGAGCCGGGTCTTCGCGAACGGCGGTGTCGACGCATCCGTGATGCGACGCTGCGCGACACGTCCCACTTCGGAGGTCGAGGGGGAGGCCGGCGGGTGATCGGGCCACCACGCGACAACCGGAGCGTCAGGCAGCAGCAGGCCGGTGATGAGACCCTCCTGGCTCGCCGCGGCGGGACCATGTGCGCGCAGCACGATGACCTCGCTCGCGCCGGCGTCGCCGCCCACGCGAATCTGCGCGTCGAGCTTCGGCTCGCCCGTGGGATCGGCGATCAGCACGATGACGCGCATCGGGTGCTCGCGGGAGGCGTCGTTGGCGGCCTCGATGGCTTCTTCCTGCAGGCCGTGGGCCGTCACGATGACGAGGGTCAGCACGCGCCCCAGCGCGACCGCACCGCCCTCTTCACGCACGCTCACGAGCGAGCGCGCGATCTTCGAGACGGTGGTATCGGGCAGATCGACGATCATGGACGCCTCCAGACGCGGCCGTCGCGGGCCAGGAGCTCATTGGCGGAAGAGGGGCCCCATGAACCGGGGGCGTACTGCTCGAGCGGACCACCGACGGCGGCCCAGTACTCCTCGACGGGGTCGACGATCTTCCACGACAGTTCGACCTCTTCGTGACGGGGGAACAGCGGTGGGTCGCCGAGCAGGACATCCAGGATGAGGCGCTCGTACGCCTCGGGGCTGGACTCGGTGAAGGCGTGCCCGTAGCCGAAGTCCATCGTGACGTCGCGCACCTCATTCGCCGCGCCGGGAACCTTCGAGCCGAACCGGATCGTGACGCCCTCGTCGGGCTGCACGCGGATCACGAGCGCGTTCTGGCCGAGCTCGAGCGTCTGATTGCGCTGGAACAGGTGCTGCGGCGCGCGCTTGAAGACGACCGCGATCTCCGTGACGCGGCGACCGAGGCGCTTGCCCGCGCGCAGGTAGAACGGGACGCCCGCCCAGCGGCGCGTGCCGATCTCGAGCTTGATGGCCGCGTACGTCTCCGTCGTCGACTCGGGGTTGATGCCGTCCTCTTCGAGGAAGCCGGTGACCTCCTCGCCGCCCTGCCAGCCCCCGGCGTACTGTCCGCGGGCAGTCGCGGTGGACAGGTCCTCCGGCAGGCGGACCGCGGCGAGCACCTTCTCCTTCTCGGCGCGCAGGTGCGAGGCATCCATCGAGATGGGCTCCTCCATCGCGGTCAGAGCCAGCAGCTGCAGGAGGTGGTTCTGGATGACGTCGCGCGCGGCGCCGATGCCGTCGTAGTACCCGGCGCGGCCGCCGACGCCGATGTCCTCGGCCATCGTGATCTGCACGTGGTCGACGTAGTTGGCGTTCCAGATCGGTTCGTAGAGCTCGTTGGCGAAGCGCAGCGCGAGGATGTTCTGCACCGTCTCCTTGCCGAGGTAGTGGTCGATGCGGAAGATCGAGTCGGCCGGGAACGCGACCTCGAGGCCCGCGTTCAGCTCTCGCGCGGACTGCAGGTCGGAGCCGAACGGCTTCTCGATGACGACACGGCGCCAGGCATCCGGATTGTTCACCTTGTCGTCGACGAGACCGGAGTCCTTCAGCTGCTTCGTGACGATCGGGAAGTCACGCGGCGGGATCGACAGGTAGAACGCGTGGTTTCCCATCGTGCCGCGTTCGACGTCGAGCTTCTCGACCGTCTCCCGCAGGCGGCGGAACGCGTCGGCGTCGCCGAACTCGCCGGAGACGAAGCGGATCCCCTGCAGCAGCTGCTTCCACGTCTCCTCGCGGAAGGGCGTACGCGCGTACTGACGCACGGAATCGTGTACGACCTCGGCGAAGTCCTGGTCCTCCCAGTCGCGCCGGGCGAACCCGACGAGCGCGAAGCCCGGGGGGAGCAGGCCGCGGTTGGCGAGGTCGTAGACGGCGGGCATGAGCTTCTTGCGTGACAGGTCTCCTGTCACGCCGAAGATGACCAGCGCGCTCGGACCGGCGATGCGGTTCAGGCGGCGGTCATCGGGGTCGCGCAGCGGATTGTGCCCGCGCGAGATCTCGACAGTCATCGGTGCAGAACTCCTATTGGGCTGCTTCGAACAGCGCGAGCACGTCGGCCTGCGCATCGGTGAGGGTGAGGGTGACCACGGGTCGCCCGTGCGCGGCGAGGACCGCCGCGTCGCCCGCGGCCTGCGCCGCGATCAGCTGCCCGAACGTGAACGGGCGCCCGGGGATCTCGAGGTCGACGTCGCCCGGGCCGATGATCTGCAGGAACACGCCCTCGGCGGGACCACCCTTGTGGTACTGCCCGGTCGAGTGGAGGAAACGGGGCCCCCAGCCGAACGTCGTGGGGCGGCGGCTGTCGGCCGCGACGAGCTCGCGGAGCCCCGCGAGCTGCGGCACGGCGAGGCGGTCGACGTAGGCCTGGATCGACACGTAGCCGGTCGGCGAGAGGCGCGCCCACAAGGCATCCAGCACCCCCTCGAGCGTCTGCGCCTCGACGAGTGCGATGTCGGAGACGCGCACCTCGATGCCCCCCGCGCGGAACGCCGCCTCGCCGACCTCGGGCCGGGCCTCGAGCAGACCGCGCGCGGCCTCCTTCGCGGACTCGACGTCGGGCTGGTCGAACGGGTTGATGCCGAGCAGGCGCCCCGCGATGGCGGTCGCGTACTCCCAGACGACGAACTGCGCACCGAGCGATCCGCTGATGAGGATCTCGCCCGGGTGCTGCTCGATGAGGCGGAAGTGCACGGCGTCGTCGACCAGGCGCACGAGCTGCAGGTCGGAGGGCGCGAGCTCGGGGTCCGCCTCGGGGGAGAGCGGCTGCAGCACGACGGGCAGGATGCCTGTGCCGTTCTTACCCGTCGACTCGGCGACGAGCTGCTCGATCCAGTCGGGGAGGCCCACGATGTGCGTGCCGTCGGTGATGAGACCGAGCTTGTCGCGGCGCGGCTCGCCGTCGGCGGTGCCGGCGATCGCGGCCGCGAGGATGAGCGCGGGGTTGCGCGCGTCGTCGATCGACACCTCGAGCAGGGTCGCGTCGGCCTCGTCGAGGATCTCCGAGACGTCGACGCCCGCGAGCCCGGCCGGCACGAGACCGAACGCGGTCAGGGCCGAGTAGCGGCCGCCGACGTTCGGGTCGGCGTTGAAGACGCGGTAGCCCGCCTCGCGCGCCGAGACGTCGAGCGGCGATCCCGGGTCGGTGACCACGACGATGTGCGCGGCGGGGTCGATGCCGAGGTCGGTCCACGCCGCCTCGAACGCGCGACGGGCCGAATCGGTCTCGATCGTCGAGCCGGACTTCGACGAGACGACGAGCACCGTCTCGGCCAGGCCGCCCTGCTCGGCGTCGCCGTCGATCGCGGCGAGCACCTGACCGGGGGCGGTGGAGTCGAGAATCACGAGCGGCAGGTTCGCGGTCGCCGTGATCACCTCGGGCGCGAGCGACGAGCCCCCCATGCCGGCGAGCACCACGCGGGTGATGCCACGCTCGCTCAGCTCCGCGCGGAGCGCCTCGATCTCGGGGACGAGCGGGCGCGAGACCGAGACGGCCTCGACCCAACCGAGCCGGCGTGCGGCCTCGGGAGCCGCCTCGGGCCCCCACAGGTCGGGGTCGCCGGCGGTGATGCCGCTCGCGATGAGCGAGTCGACGAGCCCCGGCAGCGTCTGGTCGACAACGTCCTTGACGTGGCCGGAGACATGGATCTCGAAGCTCACTGCGCGTTCTCCGCGGCGTTCTGCGGCGCGCTCTCGAGCGCCGTGGCGACGGTCTTCTTGAGGTCTTGCCACGACGCGATGAACTTCGCGACGCCCTCGTCTTCGAGCACCTGGGTGACGTCGGCGATGTCGACGCCGAGCGCCGCCAGTTGAGCGAACACGAGCTGCGCGTCGTCGTAGTGGTCGGTGATCGTGTCGCCGGTGATGACGCCGTGGTCGAACGTGGCCTCGAGGGTCTTCTCGGGCATCGTGTTGACGGTGCCGGGGGCGACGAGCTCGGTCACGTACAGCGTGTCGGGGAGGGCCGGGTCCTTGACGCCGGTGGATGCCCAGAGCGGCCGCTGCACGTTGCCGCCGGCGGCGACGAGCTCCTGTGCGCGCGGGGTGGCGAAGCGCTTCTCGAACAGCTGGTACGCGAGGCGGGCGTTCGCGAGCCCCGCCTTGCCCTTCAGCGCCTCGGCCTCTTCGCTGCGGTAGAGCGACAGCCGCTTGTCAACCTCGGTGTCCACGCGCGAGACGAAGAACGAGGCAACGGAGTGGATGCCAGCCAGGTCGCGCCCGTTCTTCTTCGCCTGCTCGAGACCGGCGAGGTACGCGTCGATGACCTCGCCGTAGCGCTCCAGCGAGAAGATCAGGGTGACGTTGACCGAGATGCCCTCGGCGAGCGTCGCGGTGATCGCCGGGAGTCCGGCCTTCGTCGCGGGGATCTTGATCAGTGCGTTCGGGCGGTCGACCTTCGCCCAGAGCTTCTTCGCCTCGGCGGAGGTGGCGTCGGTGTCGTGCGCCAGGTCGGGGGAGACCTCGATCGAGACGCGTCCGTCGAGGGTGCCGGTGGCGTCGTAGACGGGGCGGAAGATGTCCGCGGCATCCCGCACATCGGTCGTCGTCAGCTCGAAGATCGCGGTGTCGACGTCGGCGCCGGCGGACGCCAGGGCCGCGAGCGGCGCGTCGTACGAGTCGTCGTTCTGGTTGCCGATCGCCGCTTGGAAGATCGACGGGTTCGTGGTGACACCGGTGACATTCCGGGTCGAGATCAGCTCGGCGAGGTTGCCGGAGTCGATGCGCGAGCGCGACAGGTCGTCGAGCCAGATGCTGACGCCGGCGGCGGACAGATCTTCGGTGGGGGTGCTCATGCGTTGTTCTCCTTGACAGTGGCGCGTGCGGCCTCGACGACCGCATCGGCGGTGATGCCGAACTTCTCGAACAGGGTCTTGTAGTCGGCGGAGGCGCCGAAGTGGTCGATGCCGACCGAGCGGCCGGTGTCGCCGACGATGCCGCGCCACAGCGGGGTGGAGCCGGCCTCGACCGACACGCGCGCCGTGACGGCGGCGGGGAGCACGCTCTCGCGGTACGCCGCATCCTGCTCGGCGAACCACTCCAGCGAGGGCGCCGACACGACGCGCGCGGCGATGCCCTCGGCGGCGAGGGTCTCGCGCGCCTGCACGGCGAGTTGCACCTCGGAGCCGGTCGCGATGAGGATCACGTCGGGGGTGCCGTTCTCGGCATCCACCAGCACGTAGGCGCCCTTCGCGACGCCGTCGGTCGTCGCGAACCCGTCGATGCCGCGGGGGAACACCGGCACGTTCTGCCGGGTGAGGGCGATGCCGACCGGGCCGCCAGAGGTACGGCGGACGATCTCGAGCCACGCGGCGGAGGTCTCGTTCGCGTCGGCGGGGCGCACCACGGTGAAGTTCGGGA
This sequence comes from Microbacterium paulum, assembly GCF_015707995.1. Classification (GTDB taxonomy): domain Bacteria; phylum Actinomycetota; class Actinomycetes; order Actinomycetales; family Microbacteriaceae; genus Microbacterium; species Microbacterium paulum. The sequence continues at coordinate 23,965 of NZ_JAAGRY010000032.1, read as the reverse complement.
TGAGCCGCAGCGTCGACAGCTGCTCGACCGGCTGGTGGGTCGGGCCGTCCTCGCCGAGCGCGACCGAGTCGTGCGTCCAGACGAAGATCGACGGGATGTCCATGAGCGCGGCGAGGCGCACCGGGGGGCGCATGTAGTCGCTGAAGATCAGGAACGTGCCGCCGAACGGACGGGTCGGTCCGTGCAGCTTGATGCCGTTGACGATCGCGCCCATGGCGTGCTCGCGGATGCCGAAGTGCAGCACGCGACCGTACGGGTCGCCCGACCACTCGTGGGTCGACCACTCGGCGGGGATGAAGCTCTTGGCATCCTTGATCGTCGTCAGGTTCGACTCGGCGAGGTCCGCCGACCCGCCCCACAGCTCCGGGAGCTGCGCGGCGAGGGCGTTGATGACCTGGCCCGACGCGGCGCGCGTGGAGACGTCCTTGCCCGATGCGAACGTGGGCGCTTCGAGGTCCGCGGGGAGCTCGCCGGCCTCGAGCCGGTCGAGGAGGGCCTTCCGCTCCGGGTTCGCCGCGGCCCACGCGTCGAAGTCCTTCTGCCAGGCGGCGCGCGCCTCGGTGGCGCGATCCTGCAGCTCGCGGGTGTGCGCGATCACGTCGTCGGCGACGACGAAGCTCTGCTCCGGATCGAAGCCGAGCACCTTCTTCGTCGCGGCCAGCTCGTCGGCGCCGAGCGCGGACCCGTGGATCTTGCCGGAGTTCTGCTTGCCGGGGCTCGGCCAGCCGATGATCGTCTTCAGGATGATCATCGACGGCTTCGACGTCTCGCCCTTCGCGGCCTCGATCGCCGCGTACAGCTCGGCCACGTCTTCGACGTACTCGCCGGTCTTCTTCCAGTCGACGGTCTGCACCTGCCAGCCGTACGCCTCGTAGCGCTTGGCGACGTCTTCGGTGAACGCGACGTTCGTGTCGTCTTCGATCGAGATCTGGTTCGAGTCGTAGATCGCGATGAGGTTGCCGAGCTTCTGGTGGCCGGCGAGGCTGGATGCCTCGGAGGTGACGCCCTCCTGCAGGTCGCCGTCACTGGCGATCACGTAGACGAAGTGGTCAAACGGGCTCGTGCCGGCAGCGGCCTCGGGGTCGAACAGCCCGCGCTCGTAGCGCGCCGCGTACGCGAAGCCGACGGCGGAGGAGAGGCCCTGACCCAGCGGGCCGGTCGTGATCTCGACGCCCTTCGTGTGGCCGTACTCGGGGTGCCCCGGAGTGAGCGAGCCCCACGTGCGGAGGGCCTCGAGGTCGCTGAGCTCGAGACCGAAGCCGCCGAAGTACAGCTGCACGTACTGGGTGAGCGACGAGTGCCCCGCCGAGAGGATGAACCGGTCACGGCCCAGCCAGTGGGTATCGGACGGGTCGTGACGCAGCACGCGCTGATACAGCAGGTACGCCGCCGGCGCCAGGCTCATCGCCGTGCCGGGGTGGCCGTTGCCGACCTTCTCCACGGCATCGGCGGCCAGCACGCGGGCGGTGTCCACCGCGCGCCGATCGATGTCTTCCCAGTCCAGGACGGTGTTCAGCTCGGCCACGCGGTCGCCTTTCTGCAAGAGCGCCCACGCCGGTCGGTTGCCTCGAAGAGAAGGGGGAGGGGATCGGCGAATCGGGCGCGCGTATGTGCCTCCAGCATATCGAAGCGGTATGCCGTCGGGGCGATGCATGACGCCGAGCGGCAAGGTCTCGACGCGTGGGGGATGGTGGGCGGATGCCCCCGCCGGCCGTCGGCCGTCCGCGGCCATGACGTAGACTGACGGGGAATTTCCAGACAGCGGCGGGGGAGATGGACATCACGACGACCCAGAGCGGTGAACGCGCCACCACCGGGCGCGATCTGCGTCGCACCGTCGCCGCCTACGTCACCCTCACCAAGCCTCGCGTGCTCGAGCTGCTGCTGGTGACGACCGTGCCGGTGATGATCCTCGCGCAGGGCGGCATGCCGAACCTCTGGCTCGTGCTCGCCACGACGATCGGCGGCGCGATGAGCGCCGGCTCGGCGGCCGCGTTCAACATGTACCTCGACCGCGACATCGATGCGCACATGCACCGCACCGAGAACCGTCCGCTCGTGACGGGCGAGATCTCGCCGCGTGCGGGTCTCGTGTTCGCCTGGGTGCTGGCCGTGGCGTCCACCGTCTGGCTGCTCGCGACCACCAACTGGCTCGCCGCGACCTTGAGCGTCGTCGCCATCTTCTTCTACGTCGTGATCTACACGATGGTGCTCAAGCGCCGCACCGAGCAGAACATCGTGTGGGGCGGCATCGCCGGATGCTTCCCGGTGCTGATCGGCTGGTCGGCGGTGACCGGGTCGCTCACCTGGACGCCCTTCATCCTCTTCTTGCTCGTCTTCCTCTGGACGCCGCCGCACTACTGGCCGCTGTCGATGAAGTACAAGGGCGACTACGCCGAAGCCGACGTGCCGATGCTCGGCGCGACGCGCAACGGCGTGCAGGTGGGCCTGCAGGTGATCCTGTACGCGTGGGCGACCGTGGCGTGCTCGCTGCTGCTCATCCCCGTCGCCGGCATGGGACTCGTCTACACCGTGTCGGCGGTCGTGTTCGGCGGGTGGTTCGTCTACGAATCGCACGTGCTTTACAACCGCGCCGTGCGCGGCGAGCAGATCAAGCCGATGCGCGTCTTCCACGCCTCGATCACCTACCTCACGCTGCTCTTCCTCGCGATCGCCGTCGACCCGCTGCTCCCGTTCTGACCCGCGCCGCGCGCGTGCGCGGTGGGGTTTGCGGCGTGCGGGCGTGCGTTGCGGCGGAGATCTGCTGAACTGCGGATGCTTGGGTGTGAGGCATCCGCAGTTGTGCGGATCTCCGCGGTTGTGCGGGAGTCGCGCAGCGCGGCGGGGGTGCGTTGCGGCGGAGATCTACCGTGTTGCGGATGCCTGGGCGTGAGGCATCCGCGGTTGTGCGGATCTCCGCGGTTGCGCGAGGCCGCGCCGCCTCCTCCCCAGGGAGCGAATCGGGCGAGTTCTGCACAATCGGGCTGCGGGTGGCGACGCGCACCGCCGGGCTTCGCCACGATGGCGAGATGGATGTCGCCACCCACCCCCCATTGATCGCGCTGCGCGATGCCGTGGGCGCGCGCGGTGGGGTCGCGCGCACCGTGACGCTGATCCGTGCCGGGCATTCGCGCGCCCGCATCGGGGTCGCGCTCGACGCGGGACTTCTCGTCCGCGTGCGACGAGGATGGGTCGCGCTCCCCGGTGCCGACGCCGAACTCGTCGCCGCCGCGCGTGGTGCCGTGGTGCTCACGTGCGTGACCGCGGCGCGGCGTCTGGGGCTCTGGGTGCTCGCCGAGGATCGCTGCCACGTCGCCGCCGACCCGCACCGTGGCGGTCCTGCGCCCGAGCGGGCGACCGTGCACTGGGCGAGACCGCTGGTTCCACGGGGCATCGACGAACTCGTCGACCCGATCGAGAACGTGCTCGCGACCGTTGCCTCGTGTCAACCGCACGAGGCCGCCCTCACCGTCTGGGACTCGGCCGTGCGCCAGGGGCTGGTCTCGAAAGCGGAGCTCGGCAGGCTTCCCCTCGGTCCGGCGGCGCGCGCGCTGCTCGATGCGGTCGAGGAATACACCGATTCGGGGATCGAGACGCTCTTCCGAGTGAGATTGCGCTGGCTGCGCGTGCGGATTCTGCACCAGATCTGGCTCGCCGGTCACCGTGCGGACTTCTTGCTCGGCGAGCGGCTCGTGGTGCAGATCGACGGTGGACATCACGTCGACGGGCAGCGGGCGACCGACCTCGCGCACGACGCGGCCCTCATGCTGCAGGGGTACCACGTGCTGCGTTTCACCTACGCGCAGATCGTCGGCGACTGGCCCGCGGTGCAGAGCGCCATCATGCGCGCCGTCGCGCAGCGGCTCCACCTCGCCTGACCTCGCGACCTCCATCCGCAATCGCGGAGTGCTGTGGTTCTGCGGATGCCTGTGGTCGAGGCATCCGCAGTTGTGCAGATGTCCGCAGTTACGCCGCGGGCGGGGAGAGGAGAGCTGTGCACTGTCACGGAGTGCTGTGGTTCTGCGGATGCCGGGGTTGAGGCATCCGCAATTGTGCAGATGTCCGCAGTTACGCCGCGCGCGGGGAGGGGAGAGCTGTGCGCAGTGGCGGAGTTCTGCGGTTCTGCGGATGCCTGGGTGCGAGGCATCCGCAATTGTGCAGATGTCCGCAGGTGTGCGGCGCAGCGCGGCGCGGCGCGGCGCGACCGCGGGGCGCACGCAGAACCGCGGAGATCTGCACTGCTGCGGATCGATGCCGTCGAGGCATCCGCAATTGTGCAGATCTCCGCGGTTGCGGGCGCGGGTGCGGGGCCGGGCGAGACCCGGCCCGCGCGTCAGGCGCGGGGAGTGTCGGAGCGGAGGGCGTCCGAGGCGACGGTGTCGGTGACGGTCGGCTCGACGACCGGCTCGGCGACGGGAGCGACGGGTGCAACGGGCGCGACCTCGACGACCTCTTCCTCCCACGCGACGGGCTCGACGACCGTGACGACGTCGGCGGCGGGCGCGACGACCGAGCGCAGCGCGCCGAGGGTCAGGGCGAGGGCGAGGCCCACGAAGCCGGCGCCGGCGAGGATCGCGCCCGAGACGGCCCAGATCTGACCGGCGTACACCTCGACGCCGGTCGCGGTCCCGTCGGTGAGTGTCGTCGCCATCGTGTTCAGCTTCGAGATGAGCAGGAATGCGCCGCCGGCGATCGCGACGACGGAGCCGCCCACGAGCACCCAGAACGGGATGCTGCGGCTGAGGCGGGTGGTGGACATGCGGGACTCCTTCTGTCGTGCCGACGCACACGCGACGACTCTTCGACTATCTGCGAACCGCCCGAGTGCGAGCGATGCACCACCTATGATCCCGCTGTGGACCCGTCTGCGAAAGTCAGCACGGCGCGCGGAGCCTTCAGATGCATCAGCACCGCCGTCATCGCGGCGACGAGGCTCACCGCGAGCACCATGTGGATGTTCACGAGTACGATCGGCAGTCCGGTGCGCGCCTGCCAGAGCCCGACGGCGATCTGCACGACTTCCACCCCGAGCAGCAGCCCGGTCCACAGCGGCAGGCGCAGCACCTGCGGCATGCGGAACGACAGCGCGAACACGACGACGGTCAGCGCGAACAGCAGGTAGGCGGGCCAGCTGTGCACGTGCTGCCAGAAGATCGGGTCGAGACCGTTGCGCGCGGCGGCGTCGTCGCCCGCGTGCGGACCCGAGCCGGTGAGCAGGATGCCGATGGCCACCGTGATCAACACGACGACGCTCGTCGCGTGCACGAGCGCGGCGTACCGGCGCGGTACGGCGAGCCGGCGCGGCCCCGGCTCGGCGTAGACCCGCGCGACGTACGCGGCGGCGAGGGCGACGAGCGCGGCCGAGATCAGGTAGTGCAGGCCGACGATGGCCGGGTGCAGGTGCAGCCACACCGTCACGCCGCCCACGACCGCCTGCAGGATGATGCCGATACCGACGGCGAGGGTCAGGCGGGGGAGTTCGGGGCGGGTGTTCCACAGGCGGACGACCGAGAGGAAGGCGAGGAGCGCGACGATCACGAGCACGCCCGTCAGGGTGCGGTTGCCGAACTCGATCAATCCATGCACGCCCAGCTCAGGGGTCGGCACGAGCGACTCCGACGTGCAGTACGGCCAGGTCTCGCACCCCATGCCCGACCCGGTGAGGCGCACGAGACCGCCGGTGCCGACGATCACGATGTTGCTGATCAGCAGCAGCCAGGCCAGCACCCGGGTGTACCCGGTGATGCGATCGGGCAGGAGCGCCGACAGGAGCGTCGGTCGTGCAGGGGCCGCGGTGGCGGCGGACGGATCGGACATGGCTGTCGCCTCCTGGGGATGCGCCTCGGGAAGGCGCCGGCCACGCCCAAGGGGGAGCGTTGCCTGTAGACTCGAATGGTGGGAACGGCCACGCGCAGCGTGCCGGTCCCACTCCCAGTCTAGGCGCGCGCACCGTGCGCCCGAGAAAGACGCAGACGGCCCTGAAAGCGGCATCCCACCCCTCACCCACGACTCTCCATCGTGACGACGGCGAGGTGCGGGAATGCCGGAGCGGATGACACCGCTGGGCGCGAAGGAGGCAATGCCATGTCGGATGTGCTCATCGACCGACCCGAGCTCGACGGGCTCGGGGTCTACGAATTCGGGTGGCACGACGCGGATGCCGCGGGTGCCAGCGCCAAGCGAGGCCTCTCCGAGGCCGTCGTGCGCGACATCTCGGCGCTCAAGGCCGAACCCGAGTGGATGCTGAAGACCCGTCTCAAGGGGCACCAGCTCTTCGGGCGCAAGCCCATGCCCACGTGGGGCGCCGATCTGTCGGAGATCGACTTCGACAACATCAAGTACTTCGTGCGTTCGACGGAGAAGCAGGCCCAGTCGTGGGAAGACCTGCCCGAAGACATCCGGAACACCTACGAGAAGCTCGGCATCCCCGAGGCCGAGCGTGCGCGCCTGGTCGCCGGTGTCGCGGCGCAGTACGAGTCCGAAGTGGTCTACCACCAGATCAACGAAGAGCTCGAGAAGCAGGGTGTCATCTTCATGGACACCGACACGGCCCTCCGCGAGCACCCCGAGTTCTTCGAGGAGTACTTCGGCACCGTGATCCCCGCGGGCGACAACAAGTTCGCCGCGCTGAACACCGCCGTCTGGTCGGGCGGCTCGTTCGTCTACGTGCCCCCGGGCGTGCACGTCGAGATCCCCCTCCAGGCCTACTTCCGCATCAACACCGAGAACATGGGCCAGTTCGAGCGGACGCTCATCATCGCCGACGAAGGCTCGTACGTGCACTACATCGAGGGTTGCACCGCCCCGATCTACAAGTCCGACTCGCTGCACTCCGCGGTCGTCGAGATCATCGTGAAGAAGAACGCGCGCGTACGCTACACGACGATCCAGAACTGGTCGAACAACGTCTACAACCTCGTCACCAAGCGGGCCGTGGCCCACGAGGGCGCGACGATGGAGTGGATCGACGGCAACATCGGCTCGAAGGTGACGATGAAGTACCCGTCGATCTACCTCATGGGCGAGCACGCCAAGGGCGAGACCCTCTCGGTCGCCTTCGCCGGCCCCGGCCAGCACCAGGACGCGGGCGCCAAGATGATCCACATGGCGCCGTACACGCAGTCGTCGATCGTCTCGAAGTCGATCGCGCGCGGCGGTGGTCGCGCGGGCTACCGCGGCGAGGTGCGGGTGGATGCCAATGCGCACCACTCGGCGAACACCGTCCGCTGCGACGCGTTGCTGGTCGACACGAAGTCGCGCTCCGACACGTACCCGGCGATCGACATCCGCGTCGACGACGTGCAGCTCGGTCACGAGGCCACCGTCTCGAAGGTCAGCGAAGAGCAGTTGTTCTACCTGATGAGTCGTGGCATGCCTGAAGACGAGGCGATGGCGATGATCGTGCGCGGCTTCATCGAGCCGATCGCGCGCGAACTGCCCATGGAATACGCCCTCGAGCTGAACAAGCTCATCGAGATGGGCATGGAAGGATCCGTCGGCTGATGACGACAGCGACTCAGACCCCCGCCGGACAGGAGCACGCAGAGGGTCACATCGACCCTGCTGCGCGCCTGGTGCGCGGGCGCCAGCCCGGCATCCCCGAGAGCGACGAGTTCGTGCCCGTGCAGACCCGCTCGGAGCGCCCGACCTCGTTCGACCCGGACGCTTTCGGCACACCGGCGGGCACCGAGGTCAACTGGAAGCACACGCCGCTGCCGAAGCTCCAGGCGCTGCTCGTGAACGAGCCCGCCCCGCACGGCGTGATCGACGTGGCCGTCAGCGCGCCGGACGGCGTCGAGCAGCGCCGTCTCGCGATCGGCGACGCGCCGCGCGGCGAGGTGTTCCGCCCCGAAGACCTGCCGAGCGCGATCGCGTGGACGCAAGAGGCCGAGGCTCCGCTCATCCGCATCCCCGCCGGCGTCGAGCTCGACGAGCCCATCGTCGTGCGGCTGACCGGGCGGGGCGGCGTCGCACACGCGCACGTCGTGATCGAGGCGCAGCCGCAGTCTCGCGGCACGGTGATCCTCCGCCACGAGGGCACCGCGCAGCAGGCGCAGAACATCGAGATCATCGTGCGCGACGGCGCCGCGCTCACCGTCGTGTCGGTGCAGCGCTGGGACGACGACGCCATCCACCTGGCATCCCACCAGGCGCGCGTCGACCGCGATGCCGCGCTCACGCACGTCGTCGTCAGCCTCGGCGGCGGGCTCGTGCGGGTGAACCCCTCGGTCGAGCTCGCCGGGGCGGGCGCCGACGGAAAGCTCTACGGCCTGGCGTTCTCGGACGCCGGTCAACACCTCGAAAGCCAGGTGTACCTGCACCACAAGGGCGCGCACACCACCGGCGACGTGCTCTACAAGGCGGCCCTGCAGGGTGCCGGCGCCCGCACCGTGTGGATCGGCGACGTTCTCATCGGACCGGATGCCACGGGCACCGATTCGTACGAGGCCAACCGCAACCTCGTGCTCACCGAGGGCGCGCGCGCCGACTCGATCCCGAACCTCGAGATCGAGACCGGCGACATCATCGGCGCCGGCCACGCGAGCGCGACCGGACGTTTCGACGACGAGCAGCTGTTCTACCTGCAGGCGCGCGGCATCGCCGAAGACGAGGCGCGCCGCCTGGTCGTGCTGGGCTTCCTCGCCGAGATCGTGCAGAAGATCGGCATCGACGATCTGCAGAGCGAGCTCATCGAGGCCATCGAGGCCGAGCTGGCGTTGACGGAGGGGCTGCCGGAGGCATCCGCATGACCGCTCAGAAGGTGCTGCAGCTGAGCGAGCTGGAGCAGGACACCGCGGTGCGCGTCGAGATCGACGGCGTGCCGATCGCGGTCGTGCTCGACTCGAACGGCGAGGTGCACGCGATCGGCGACACCTGCACGCACGGCGACGTCTCGCTCTCGGACGGTTTCGTCGAGGGCGAGACGCTCGAATGCTGGGCCCACGGCTCGGCGTTCTCGCTGCGCACCGGACGCCCCCTCAACCTGCCGGCCTACGAGCCGGTGCCCGTATACGAAGTGACGATCGACGGGGACGACATCCTCATCGACCCCGCCGTCACCAAAGATGTGAACTGACAAAGGAACCTGACATGGCTGTTCTCGAGATCCGCGACCTGCACGTGACGGTCGAGACCGACGAGGGGACCACCCCCATCCTCAACGGCGTGGACCTGACCGTGCGCACCGGCGAGACCCACGCGATCATGGGCCCGAACGGCTCGGGCAAGTCGACCCTCGCCTACACGATCGCCGGGCACCCGAAGTACACCGTCACGCAGGGCACGATCACCCTCGACGGTGAAGATGTGCTGGCGATGTCGGTCGACGAGCGTGCCCGCGCCGGACTCTTCCTCGCGATGCAGTACCCGGTCGAGATCCCCGGGGTCACGGTCACGAACTTCCTGCGCACGGCGAAGACCGCGATCGACGGCGAGGCGCCGGCGATCCGCGCCTGGACCAAAGACGTCAAGGCCGCCATGAAAGACCTGCGCATGGACCCGAAGTTCGCCTCGCGCAACGTCAACGAGGGCTTCTCGGGCGGCGAGAAGAAGCGCCACGAGATCCTGCAGCTCGAGTTGCTCAAGCCGGCCATCGCCGTGCTCGACGAGACCGACTCGGGCCTCGACGTCGACGCGCTGAAGATCGTGTCGGAGGGCGTCAACCGCGCCAAGGCCGCGACCGACCTCGGCGTGCTGCTCATCACGCACTACACGCGCATCCTCCGCTACATCAAGCCCGACTTCGTGCACGTGCTCGTCAAGGGCCGCGTCGCCGAGGAGGGCGGCCCGGAGCTCGCCGAGCGCCTCGAGAACGAGGGCTACGACCGGTATCTCGAGCCCTCCGACGTCGTTGAAGCCTAAGATCGAGCTATGACCGCGACGCTCAGCCCGGAGAAGTACGACGACGTCACCGAGGCGCTCAAAGACGTCATGGACCCCGAACTCGGGATCAACGTCGTCGACCTGGGGCTCATCTACGACCTCTCGTGGGACGACGAGAACGACGCGCTGGTCATCCACATGACGCTGACGTCGGCGGGCTGCCCGCTGACCGACGTGCTCGAGGAGCAGACCGCGCAGGCCCTCGACGAGGTCGTCGACCGGTTCCGCATCAACTGGGTGTGGATGCCGCCGTGGGGCCCCGAGCGCATCACCGACGACGGGCGCGACATGATGCGCGCGCTCGGCTTCGCGATCTGACGTACGCCTCGCCGTCCCTCGGCGGTCGGCGGGCGATCAGTGTCTGGTCAGTGCCCGAGAGCGCGTGCCGCGCGGTCGACGTCGGCGTCGTCGTTGAAGACGTGGAAAGCGACCCGGGTGCAGCCGTTGCGTCCCGAGGCGACGATTCCTGCGGCGGCCAGCCGTGCGAGGTCGTCGCCCGAGGCATCGGGCCAGGTGACGATCGCGCTCGCACGCTCGGGCCCGGGTAGACCGAGCCGCTCGCGCAGGCGTGCCGCGAGGCCCGTCGCGTGGGCGTGCACCTCGCGGAGGTCTGCTTCGGCGAACGCGCGCAACGCGGGCTCGGCGCCCACGAACGCCTGCCACGCGGGTGACACGTCGAACCGCCGGGCACAGCCGGCGAGGTCGGCGCCGCCGCCGTAGCACGACGACCACGGATCATCGCCCGCGTACCAGCCCGCATGCAGCGGAGCCAGCGTGCGCGCATAGTCCTCGCGGAGCGCCAGGAACGCGACGCCGCGCGGGCAGCACAGCCACTTGTAGGCGTGGCACAGCAGGGCATCGACCCGCAAGGCATCCACCGGCATCCAGCCGACGGCCTGGGTCGCGTCGCACACGGTGCGCGCGCCGACGCGGTCTGCCGCGGCGACGATCGCGTCGAGGTCGGCGACGTCGCCCGAACCCGACTGCACGAGCGAGAAGGCGACGAGGTCGACACCCGCGGTGATCGCGTCGGCGAGCGAGCACAGTGGCGCGGCGTGCACCTGCAGGTCGCGCCCGGCGTGCACGAACGGCAGCACGAGCGACGAGAACTCGTCTTCGGGAACGAGCACGCGGGCGCCCCGGGGCAGTGCCGCAGCGAGGATCGACACCTGCACCGAGGTCTGCGAGCCGATCGCGACGCGGTCGGCGGTGACACCGACCAGGCGGGCGAAATGCGCGCGGGATGCCTCGACGGCGAGGCTGTACGCGGCGACGTCGGGCCGGGCGGCGACATCGGCCGAGACGGCGCGGCGCGTGCCCGCCGTCGGCAGGCCCACGGTGCACGCGGCGAGGTAGCCGGCAGTGCCTGTGAACTCTGCGCGAAGCGTCGAGAGGGTGCCGATGGTCGCTGTCGTCATGCTTCCAGCATCGGGTGCGGTCGATACATGCGTCTATGGCAGGTGTCGAATGAGAAACATGCCGTGTGATGATGAATGCATGACGGATGCCCCCGAGTTCGACATCCAGAGCCTGCGGATCGTGCGCGCCATTTCCGACACCGGCTCGATCACGGCGGCCGCCGCGGCCCTCGGCTACAGCCAACCCGCCGTCAGCCAACACGTGCGCCGGCTCGAGACCCGTCTCGGCGTGGCGATCCTCGAGCGCGTGGGCCGCGGCGTGCGGCTCACCGAAGCGGGGCGTGTGCTCGCGCGGCACGCGCGGGCCGTCACGGTCGCGATCGACGCCGCCGCCGAAGAGCTCGCCGAGCTGCGGGGACTGCGGACGGGCCTCGTGCGCCTGGTCGCCTTCCCCTCGGCATCCCCGGTTCTCGTGCCGCGCCTGATCGCGGCCCTCGCGACGTCGCACCCGGGGATCACGCTCACCTATCTCGAGGCCGAGCCGCCCGAAGCGGTCGAGGCGATCCGCGAAGACCGCGCCGACATCGCGCTGACCTTCAGCTACCCGGGCGATCGTGACGATCCGCACCGATCGAGCGCGCGCGGTCTCACGGTGCGCGGTGCGGGCCGCGACGAGCTGATGCTCGTCCTGCCGCTGGGGCACCCGCCCGTGCAGGGCGTCGCCGACCTCGCCGACGAGACCTGGATCGCCGGGTGCCCGCGCTGCCGTGGCCACCTGCTCGAACTGTGCGGGCGTGCGGGCTTCGAGCCGCGCATCGGGTTCGAGACCGACAACTACGTCGCCGTCGAAGGGCTCGTGGCGCAGGGGATCGGGGTCGCCACACTGCCGCGCATGGCGCTCGACTCGTTCCCGTTGCTGCCCGGCGTCAGCACGCTGCCGCTCGACGCCGCGGAGGCGCGGCGCCTGCACATCCTCACCGCCAAGGGTGCCGAGCGGGTGCCGTCACTCGCCGCCGTGCTCGACCGGCTCGCGGCGATGCTCGCCCGGTGACCCGTGCCCGCGCGACCTAGACTGGGGGAGATGTCTGCAGCGATCGATCCCCGAACCACCACCGCCACCGGCGCCGACGTGCGCGTGCGGTTCTGCCCCTCGCCGACGGGCCTGCCGCACGTCGGCATGATCCGCACGGCGCTCTACAACTGGGCCTACGCCCGGCACACGGGGGGCAAGCTGATCTTCCGCGTCGAAGACACCGACGCCGCCCGCGACAGCGAAGAGAGCTACCGCCAGCTCGTCGAGGCGCTCACCTGGCTCGAGATCGACTGGGACGAGGGCGTCGAGAAGGGCGGCCCGCACGCGCCGTACCGCCAGTCGCAGCGCCGTGACATCTACGCCGGCGTGCTGCAGCAGCTCATCGACTCGGGCGCCGTCTACGAGTCGTACTCGACCGCCGAAGAGATCGACGCCCGGAACGCCGCCGCGGGGCGCGCGAAGCAGCTCGGCTACGACAACTTCGACCGCACCCTCACCGACGAGCAGAAGGCGGCCTTCCGCGCCGAGGGGCGAGAGCCCGCGTGGCGCCTGCGCGTGCCCGATCACGACCTCACCTACGTCGACCTGATCCGCGGCGAGGTCACCTTCCCCGCCGGCTCGTTCCCCGACTTCGTCGTCGTGCGCGCGGGCGGCCAGGCGCTGTACACCTTCACGAATCCGGTCGACGACTCGCTCATGGGCATCACCCACGTCATCCGCGGCGAAGACCTCATGCCCTCCACGGCCCGCCAGCTGGCGCTCTACGACGCGCTCATCGAGGCCGGCGTCACCGACTTCGTGCCCCGCTTCGGGCACATGCCGCTCGTGCTCGGCGAGACCGGCACCAAGAAGCTCTCCAAGCGCGACCCGCAGGCCGATCTGTTCCTGCTGCGCGAGAAGGGCTTCATCCACGAGGGACTGCTGAACTACCTGTCACTCCTCGGCTGGTCGATCGCCGCCGACCGCGATGTCTTCTCGCGCGACGAGCTCGTCGCCGCGTTCGACATCGCCGACGTCAACCCGAACCCTGCCCGCTTCGACCAGAAGAAGGCCGAGTCGATCAACGGCGACCACATCCGCATGCTCGAGGCATCCGATTTCGCCGCCCGCCTCGTTCCCTACCTGGCCGCCGCCGACCTCGTGCACGACCCGCTCACGGCCGACGAGCAGCAGACGTTGGATGCCGCGGCGCCCCTCGTGCAGGAGCGCATGCAACTTCTCGGTGAGGCGCCGGGCCTGCTCGGCTTCCTCTTCCGCGACGAGGTGGTCTACGACGACGATGCTCTCGCGGGCCTGCCCGACAACGCCGGGCCGGTGCTCGTCGCGTCGGTCGGCGCGCTCGAGCTGGTGCCCGAGCAGGGCTTCACCGCCGCGGCGGTGCAGGCCGAGCTGCAGAAGGCGCTCGTCGACGACCTGGGGCTGAAGCCCCGTGTCGCCTACGGCCCGCTGCGCGTCGCGATCAGCGGCCGCCGCGTGTCGCCGCCGCTGTTCGAGTCGATGGAACTCCTCGGCAAGGCCGAGTCGATCCGCCGGCTGGATGCCCTGGTGCAGCGCATCGGCTGACGCCGCGGCCGGCCCCGGTCACGACCCCGCACTCGTTCACGATCCGCACTCGTAGAGGCCGGTGACGGTCGAATCGCTGACGGCCGTGCAGTTGGCGAGCACCCAGGTGCGGATCTGCGCGCTCGTCGTCGACGATTCAGCGGTGCTCGCCGAGCCGGTACCGCTTGCGCCGGTGCCGGTGGATCCGGTGCCGGTGGATCCGGTGCCGGTGGCGCCGAAACCGCCGCCGCGCGTCGATCCTGCCCCGCCGGCCTCGCCCGAGACGAGCACGTAGCGCAGAGCGCCGTGGGAGACGAGCGTCTGGAACTGCGCGAGCGTCGGCACCGGGTCGGCGCCGTTGAACCCGCCGATCGGCAGTACCGATTCGCCGTCCGAGGCGACGATGAGCCGCGCCGCCGCCTGGGCACCGAAGGTGGCGACCAGGTAGCCGAGGTTCTGCAAACGCACCTACCTCTCACACGAGTAGGAAGGTGGGCCGAGAGATGGGCCACAACGAGCAGAAGCAACAGAGCACGGAAGCGTTGCGTGCGGTGGTGTACGTCAGGATCAGCGATGACCCCGAAGGCACCGAACGTGGCGTGGATCGGCAGGAGGCCGATTGCCGCGCCTACGCCGCCGCCCACGGGTGGGAAGTCGCAGCAGTGTTCCGTGAGAACGACACGTCGGCGTTCAAGCAGCGCACGATCACGTTGCCGTCAGGTGAGCGGGTGCGGCGGGTTGTTCGCCCCCAGTTCCGCGCGATGCTGAAACACCTCACCGACGGCCACGCGCAGGTGATGATCGCGTACGACTTGGATCGGGCGGTGCGCGACCCGCGCGACTTGGAAGACCTCATCGACGCGAAAGTGCTCGGTGGGTTCACCGTCCGCTCCGTGACGGGCTCGCTCCGGTTGGATACGGACTCTGACGTGGCGATGGCCAGGGTGCTGGTGGCGATGGCGAACAAGTCCTCCGCAGACACTGCCCGCCGTGTCGCGCGAGCGGCGAAGCAGCAGGCCGTCGAGGGTGCCTGGCACGGCGGCAGGGTGCCATTCGGATACCGTGCCGAGGCAGGCGCGCTTGTGATCGATCCGGTGACGGGGCCGCTGGTGGTCGAGATGTATCAGCGGGTGCTGGCCGGTGATTCCCTGTATCGCATTCGCAAGGACTGGAACGCGCGCGGCATCCTCACCACTCACGGGTGCGCCTGGTCAGATCGCACGCTCAAGATGGTGCTCTACAACCCCTCCAACAAGGGCGTGCGCGAGTATCGACCCGTGATGCCGGACGGGAGTCGCGCGAAGACCTCGAAGATGCAAGTGCAGGCGGCGTGGCCTGCGATTGTGGATGAGGACACCTGGCAGCAAGTCTCCGACGTGCTCGACGCGAGGAAGAAGGCCCGGAACTTCCACCAACCCGGCAGCGGTGCCGCGGTGCGGATGTACCCGTTCTCGGGGTTGATCCGCTGCTCCCTGTGCGGAACGTCGATGATTCACCGGGGCGGCGTGTACCAGTGCTTACAGCCGACCCCAGGCGGCTGCACCCGTTCGATCCGCTCTGCTGAAATCGAAAGGCTCGTCGAGGAAGCAGTGCTTGCGACGTTCGAGCAGATCACCCTCCACCCCAAGGAGCACCGAACCTCTGGCAGTGACCTTGCGGCACGGGTGGGGCTCGCAGCGACGCTCGACGCGGATCGGGAGCGTCTGGCGAGGCTTGATGATGACTACTACGACGGGCTGATCGACAAGGCCATGTGGGTGCGGTAACGCGCGCGGATCGCGGAGCGGATCGAGGCCACCCGCCGCGAGCATACGGCGACGAGGCCCGAGCAGCACGCAGGGCTCAACATCGACATGACCACGGTTGCTGCTGAGTGGGAGGGGCGTACCCCGATGTGGCAGTACCAGGCGGCGAGCCTGATCCTGCAAGCGGTGCTCGTGCACGCTCACCCCGCAGACATGATGACTGCTGTGCCCAAGCGCCGCAACGAGAGCACCGAGGAGTTCCACGTGCGCCGCGACGCACACCGGGCGGCAGTGCTCGCACGCCGGGTCGAGTTCGTCTGGCGTGCATAGACCGGATCGCGCGTGACCGGCCCCGCAGCTCTGAGTCGTTCAGGGTGCGGGGCCGTCGCGTTTCTCCGCGACGGGCGCGCGCATGGAGCGCGGGGCGGTGCAGAGTCCGCGCAGCCCAGCCAGCACCGCAGGATCATCTACGACGGCGGTGAAGCCTTGCGCGCGCCGCGAGGCAGCGGCAAGTCGAGCGCCGAGCGTCGAAGCGGACGGGTGCGCAGGAGGAGTTGGCGCGGAGGAGGTAGTAGTGGGAGTGACGGTAGGGGTGCTCATACCGTTAGGTGCGGAGCCCCACCCCCAAATCAAGGCGCAGTGTGCTTGTCGGGGTTGACGGCGCGGATCATCTTCATCAGTGCCTCGTCGCAGCCCAGAGCGTCCAGCGTTTCGCCGTTCAGTAATCGCAGCAGCACACCATCACCCGTCGGCGTGCCCGCGTGCTTCGGGTCGGGATGCCCGAGGACGATCCGCAACAGCGCAGACCACGACCGGGGCGGCAGACCGAGCAGCATCGGGATCGTACGGTCACGGCGCAGCACCTCAACACCGCGCTGACGTGAGGAGAGATCGGCAAGCCGGTAGGCCGTATGCTCGACGCACTCGGCGACCAGCGCAGCATCCCAGCCCGCAGAGACGAATAGCGCGACCGTGGCCGACAGCAGACCGATCACCTGTGTCTCATGCTCGCTCTCGTCGGCGTCGCCGTCATCGTGGTGCGTGAACGCAGGGTGATAGTCGGCCAAGCGCTCACGCTCGGCGAACCGCACAGCATCATGGAACCCGGCGATCCGGGAGGTGTGGCGTACCTTGCTGGCAGAAGTCAGCATCCCAGCGGCACGAGTCTCCGCGTGACAGGTGATCTGCACAGCGCGAGTGACCACAGCCCACGGGTTGCCCGCGTTCCGCGTAGAGGGAGCGAGCATCACCTCGAACGCGGCAGACGCGACCGCCCAGGCATCCAAGCCATGCTTACGGGCGAGTGGGCGGTATCTGGACGCGGTGTAGCGCATGAGTTCTGCTGCTTCACGGTCACTCCGCCATGCGCCCGGCCCGGCGTCGTGTAGTCGAGTGAGTAGGGAGCGTAGACCTTCTGGGCTCTCGTAACCACCGCTGGTCGAGCCAGCCGTTCCCGCAGCCCCATTGAGATCGGGTGAGGTGTGTTCGTCCACGGTGACGCCTCCCGGAAGGGAGGTGCGTCACCGGAACCCAAATCCAGGCGCACGTCAGCAGGGACACCGGTTGCGGCTGAGAATCTCAGCTACCGGCCGGTACGTTGGCGCGACCGTGCCGCGGAGGTGTCGCGGTTGGCGCTGCCGCCAGGGAGAGGTAAAGCAGCACCCCGCGGCGCGCCAGAATCTGGCAGGCCGAGAAGCGTCCTCCACAGATGGGCCGGCTGCGCCGACGTGCCGTCACATCCCTTTTGCTGGCTTCTACGTTTCGGGGGTGAGGCCTGCACGGTGGCCGCGGATGACGATGTCTACGCGGTCGCGTGCGTCAAGCTTGCGGAGGATGCGGTTGATGTGTGCTTTGACGGTGCTTTCGGAGAGCACGAACCGTTCGGCGATCTCCGCGTTAGTGAGGCCTTCGGTGATGGTGCGGGCGATCTCTCGTTCCCGCACGGTCAAAACATCGAACTCGTCGCTGGTTTCCGTGTCCGCTCGTTCAACGAGCGGAACTCGTTCGAGCATTCGGCGTGTGATGCGTGGCGTTACGACGGCGTCACCGTCGTGGACGGCTCGTACGGCGGCGGCGAGTTGTTCGGGGGTGGCGTCTTTGAGGAGGAAGCCGCTGGCTCCGGCGGCGAGTCCGTCGAACGCGTATTCGTCCAGGTCGTAGGTGGTGAGGATGAGGACGCGCGCTGTTGGGTTGTTTGCGGTGATCTGCCGGGTGGCTTCGATGCCGTCCATTCGCGGCATCCGCACGTCCATCAGGATCACGTCGGGCATGGTGGCTGTGGCGCTGTCGATGGCTTCGAGGCCGTCTGCGGCTTCGGCGATGACGGTGAGGTCGGGTTCGGCTCCCAGCATCATGGCGAAGCCGGTGCGGGTGTCGGCGTTGTCGTCGACGAGCATGACGCGGATGCTCATGATGCGCTCACGTTGCTCGTGGGGATCGTGGCGGTGACGTGCCATCCGCCCGCGGGTGCGGGTCCGGCGTGGAGTTCTCCTCCGAGGAGCGCCGCGCGTTCGGTGGCACCCATCAGGCCGTTCCCGAGCGGGATTGCCCGGGTCGGGGTCTGGCCGTCATCGTGAACTTGCACGACGAGATTGTCCGGGGCATGCGTGAGCGTGACGGTGAGTTGGGTCGCGTCTTCGGCGTGGCGCATGGTGTTGGTGATCGCTTCCTGCACGATCCGATAGGCAGCGCTGCTCACCGCCTCCGAGCGCGTGGTGGGGGTGGGTTCGCCGCTGACAGTGAGGTGCGTGGTCAGGCCGGTGCTTTCGGCGGTGTCGAGGAGCCCGCGAATCCCCAGGTCCGTGTCCGGCTGTGGGGCATCCGTCCGCATTGACTCGGTGCGGGCGGATGTGTCGTCGGCTCGCGCCGGGGTGCGCGGGGCGGGTTCGTCTTCGGGACGGAGGGTGCCGAGAATCGTGCGGGTCTCCCCGAGGGCGTCGCGCGCGATGGTGTTGATGCGGCGGAGTCCTGCTTCGAGTGTGTCCGGGCTCGTGGCCGCTGCGCGCAGTGCCCCGTCGGAGAGGTTGATGATCGCCGTGAGTGAGTGCCCGACGACATCGTGCATCTCTCTGGAGAGCGCCGCGCGTTGCTGCACGGCGGACAGTTCCGCGGCCTGGACTCGTTCCTGCATCTCGTGAATGGTTCGGAGCTCTTCGGCCTCGCGGAGCCTGGAGCGGATGTTCAGAAGCAACCCGAGGAGGCACGCGGGCACGAACAGCACGAGGTTCAGGATCAGCAGCGCGTCGACGGGGAGCGCTTCAGAAGACAGCGGTGCTCCGATGAGGATCGTCAGCACGGCAACGAGGGTCGCGGATGCGGTCGTGATCCACGCGCGACGCTGCGGCAGGTATGCGCCCGCCGCGTACCCGGCAATGGCGATCCCGAGCGGGTCGGTGAGCCCGCACACGAGCGTCTTCACGATCAACACGAGTACGAGCACGACGACGAGCACGATGATGGGAGCACGTCTGCGGAACGCCAGGGCGACGCCTGCCCCAACGGTCGCAGCAACACCGATCCCTGCCTGGCCTGCGGAGACTCCGACCGGGAAGAGCACGCCGTGCACGAGGCCGGGGAGCATCACCAGCACATAGACCGCTGCCACCGTGACATCGACCAGCACCGGATGACCGGTCAGGAAGCCGCGGAGTCCGCGTCGAGAAGCCTGACTTGTCGCCTGTGGCGCAGCGAGCGTGTCGCCGTTCATCTCAGTACTCCTTCCTGCGCAGTACCAGCCTGCCAATGAACACTGCGACCAGGATGAGCGCCGCGTTCCACACCAGATATCCGATGGTCTCCGGGAAGGTGGGCCAGTCCAGTGCACGCACGCGCATTCCGACACCAATCTGCGCGTACGGGTAGGCCGCTTCCAGCAACGGGGCGACCAGCGTGACCATCAGACTGCCGATGGACGCGACGAGCCCGATGGCCACGGTGGTGGCGTAACTGCGCACGAGGATGCCGACGAGCATCTGGACCGCGGCGACGGTCAACCCACCGACCGCGCCGAGCAACCCCCACCAGAGCATCGCCGAAACGTCCGGGAGCGTCAGCGTGAACCCGAGGATGAGACTGACGAGGATGACAGCAGCGACGAAGATCGTCTGGCACAGGAGCACGAACCCGGCGAGTAGGAGGAGCTTGCCGCGATAAGTACGCAGGTGCGCACCGTAGGAGGCAAGGCGACGCCAGTTCGCTTGCTCATGCTCCATCCGGGTCAACGACGCGGCGCGGAGGGTGATCAGGAAGGGGAAGAACAGGATCGCCCACAGCAGGCCCGCCTGCCCCCACACCGCGACCCAGGTCAGTCCCTGCGCTTGGAAGACATCGACATTGCTGAGATAGTTCCCGATCCCGTTGGACACGTTGAGCCCCACCAGGACGACAGCGACGGCCACGAGAATCCAGGACCGCTTCGACTTCCGACGTTCGATAGCCAGTGTTGACATGCGCTGCACTCCCTTATCTCGAGACCTTGCGGGCGAACACGGATCGCCCCACGACCGTGCTGACCGCACCGACCACCGCGACGAGCGCGATGAGCGCCCCGAGATGTTCGACCAGCGGGAAGCCCGTGATGGTTCCATCTGTCTGCTCCATTCGGACCGGGGTGACCAGGCCGGGGTACTGCCACGGGATGAACGCGGCGACACCGGTGGGCACGAACCCGGCGAACGACCCGACCAAGCCACCCACGATCCCGACAGTGAGAGTCACGGCCTGCCGTTGGAACAGCAACGCCAGCAAGAGCTGGATCGCAACGACCGCGAGGTTCGCCAGTACCAACCCCAGCAACCACAGCAACACGAGTCCCGGGTCAGCGGGAACCCCCTGACCTCCAGCAGCCAGGGAAACCGCCGCGACCACGACAATGGTGGCGGCGGTGGAGATGGTCGCGGCGACGGCATACTTTGCCAGGAACAACGACCCCCGCGACTGGTTCGCCGCGAACAGCACGGGCATCATCGCCCCGTCGTGCTCCATCGCCGCCAACCTGGACACGACCACCGTGGCGAGGATCGGCGCGAAGATCGCATGCACCTGGGACGCCTGCCCAATCGCGTACCCCATCGTGAGCGGCGCAGTCGTCTCCCGCGACAGCGACACCATGAGGATCGCGAGTATCCACAGCAGCTCGAACCCGAGTACCAGCAGCACCGTCAGCCACAAGCGCTTGCGGCGCAGCTTGGACAGTTCAAGACCGACCGCTCTCATGCTGCAACCTGCCTGATCTGCGCCTGCTCGGTCAGTTCCAGGAACTTCTCTTCCAGGGATCGACGGCGAACCTCCACCCGGTACACGCCGATACCTGCACCCACGATGGTGCTGACGAGTTGCGGAATGTGCTTGTCCTCGTACACCGGGAGCACGACCTCGCGCCCCTGCACCTGCTCGACCTGCCACCCGGCAGAGCGCAGCATCCCGGCCGTCCGGTCGGCCTCATCGAGCGTGAGCACCAGCCGCCCCGTGTCCTCCAACCCGGACAACGGCCCCTGGTACAGCATGCGGCCTTGGTTGATGATCCCGATGGTGTCCGCCATCTGCTCGATCTCACTCAACAGATGGCTCGACACGATCACCGTCAACCCATGCATGCGCGGCAGGGTCTTGATGAGTTCACGAATCTCGTGGATACCCGCCGGGTCGAGTCCATTCGTCGGCTCATCCAAGATCAGCAACTCCGGTTTCCCGAGCAGGGCCATCGCGATCCCAAGGCGCTGTTTCATCCCCAACGAATACTCTTTCGCGAGCTTCTTCGCCGCGTGCGTCAGCCGCACTGTCTCCAACACCGCATCAACCGAGGCGGACGGTGCCCCCTTGATGCGTCGCACAATGTCCAAGTTTTCCCGCCCTGTCAGATGGCCGTAGAACGACGGTGACTCGATCAGTGACCCCACACGCGGCAAGATATGCTTCGCGGTCCGCCGCGAGAATGGCTCGCCCAGCATCTCCACCGTCCCCGAGGTGGGTTGCGCCAAGCCGAGGAGCATCTTCATCGTGGTGGACTTTCCCGCTCCGTTCGGTCCGAGAAACCCGAACACCTGCCGGGGAGCGACCGCAAGGTTCACGTCCTCGACCACGGGTACGCCCCGATACCGCTTCGTCAAGCCACCCGTACGAATCGCCCACTCAGATTCCTGACTCACGCTCACACTCCCATCGCTGAAAACTTCTCCCTCCATCCCAGCGATCCCGCAGTTCGTCCACATCAACCCGCAGTTCACAATCCACACCGAGCAGCGCCACGCGTCTCTCGCCAGTCCTCATACAAAGTCATGCACGTATGCCACCGTGGGTGGGGCGTGCGCACCTCCCTCATGAGACGACTCATGAAGGAGGCCGAGATGAAGGGCGGCGTGATCCTGTTCCGCGGCAACGGTGCCGCCGCGCGCCGGTATGTCGAGGCCGACCGTTCCCGCGCCGACGAGTACTACCTCGGCGCAGACAACGCCGTAGCCGAATACACCGTGCTCGATGCTCGCGGTGAGGTCACCGCCACCCGTTCCCTGACCGCCGTGGAGTACGAGGGGTGGGTGGACTGGACAGACCCGATTACGGGCGATTCGATGGGCACCCTGCGCAAGCCCGGTGAAAGGTCGAAGGGGTCGCCGTTGTTCGCGGAGATGACGATCAACGCACCCAAGAGCCTGTCGGTCGCCGCCGCCCTCCACCCCGAAGTCTCCGAAGCGCTTGATCAGGCGCAGCAGGATGCTCTTGCTGAGATTCGACGCTGGCTCGGCCAGCACTCCGTGACGAGGGTCGGGCCACGCGACCAAAGGGAGGTACTGCCTATTGAGCGGATGCAGGTCGTCGGCATCACGCACAAAACCTCACGGGCGGGTGACCCGCACCGGCACATCCACATGCAGATCGGCACTCGGGTGTGGGCGGCTGGAAAGTGGCGGGCACTCGACACAGCGGCGTTGTTCAAACAGCAGGGCGCGATCCGCGCCCTCGGCACCGCGGTCATCGCCGCGCACCCACACCTCGCGCAGACCCTCGCAGAGCACGGCCTGACCCTCGACCCCGTCTCCGGCGAGGTGACGGAGTTGCAGGCGTTCAACGGGGTGATGTCGAAGCGGTCAGCACAGATCAGACGCAACCTTGACCGGCTCGAAGCCGAATGGGAAGCCGAACATCCCGGCGAAGCACTCGGCCCGGTGGTGACCGCGAGGTTGCAGGGCATCGCGTGGACGCACGAACGCCCAGGGAAGAAACCCGCCGATTTGAAGAATGAGCAGTGGTGGGTGCAGGAACTCCGCGACGCCGGATACGCCCCCGCTGCGAGTCAACGCAGCACCGTGCAGCGCCCGGTGTGGGTGGATGATCTTGCCGTGCAAGAGGTTGCATCGCGGGCGCTGGATCGGTGCGCCGCTGCTTCCTCGGCTTGGACGAGGCACACGGTGCAGGAGCACGTCACCCGCATCACCACCGAGGCAGGCGTGCAAGCAACCCCTGCCGAGCTGCGCGAGTTCGTCACGTCGGCGACCGACCTTGCGGTGTCGGACTGCTTCTCCGTACTCCCGCCGGATGCGGCGACACCGGAGCATGTCGCGCACCTGACCAGCCTCACCGTCGTCGCCGCCGAGACCGCGCTCCGCGACCGCCTCGCCGCCGCTGTGCCGGGGCAGGAACCGGAGCATCCGGACGTGACCGAGGCCGCGCACGCGGCGGGGTTGGACGACGGGCAAACGGTGGCTGCTGCTGCGGTTGCATCGTCCGATCCGTTGGCGATCGTGGAAGGGGCTGCGGGGAGCGGGAAGACGACAATGCTGCGCACCGCCATCGAAGTTGCCGCAGAGCACGGGCGGGCATCGCGGGTGGTTGGCCCGACGCTGCGCGCGGCAAAGGTCGCGCACGATGAACTCGGTGTGCCTGCAACATCGGTTGCGGCGCTCGTGCACGCGCACGGATGGCGCTGGAACTCCGATGGCGTATGGACACGCCTGAGCCCTGGCGACGCCGACCCCGACACCGGACGCACCTACACCGGCCCACCAAGAGATGCGGTGCTGCGTCAGGGTGAGCGGGTGATCGTGGACGAGGCCGGGATGCTCGACCAAGACACCGCACACGCCCTCCTCACCATCACCGCCGAGGCAGGAGCGACGGTCGCGCTCGTCGGCGACCGCGCCCAACTCCCGGCTGTCGGCCGGGGCGGGGTGCTCGACATGGCCGCACATATCAGGGGCCGCACCTATGACATGACTGAACTGCACCGCTTCGCTGACACCGAGTACGCGGCTCTCACGCTGGCGCTGCGGAATCGGGAGAACCCCGGTGAGGTCTTTGACGGCTCTTCGGACTTTAGGTGGGGGTGGGTGATGTGCGGGGCCGCGTGGTGACGGGGTGGGGCGGGTCGAGGCCCCGAGGATCGGTAGCGACCAAGCTTCCTTTCCGTTCGG
>NZ_JAAGRY010000031.1 GCF_015707995.1 Microbacterium paulum | reverse complement strand
GAACTGGATGAAAGCCCTCGAGCAACTCTCGATCGTCTACCCCGAGCGCATCAACCGCTACCTCTAACACCCCGAGGCAAGGCCCACTTACACACACAACTTGACAAGCTCGGGGAAGCATCTAGCGGATGGGAGAACCCGAGCGAGTAGCGAGCGTTGCTTTGGGGTATACCCCAACACAACACACCGATACCTGACCTGAGGGCGTGGCGATAGAGTCCTTCCGAGGAGATCGCAACGAAACTGGGCAGGGATCTAGAGATGCCGCAACGCACACAAACAGTCGGATACGTCCGCGTCAGCAGCGACGACCAGAACCTCGCCCGCCAACTCGAAGCAATCGGCGAAGTCGACCGAGTCTTCTCCGACAAGGTCAGCGGGGGCAGCCGCAACAACCGCACTGCCCTTGACGAATGCACCAAGTACATCCGCGACGGCGACACCGTTCGCGTTGCGTCGATGGACCGGCTCGCACGATCGCTGCGGGACATGCGGGACATCGTCGACGAAATCATCGGCAAGGGCGCGGCGGTGCAGTTCGTCAAGGAGGGGCAGACCTACTCCCCCGACACGAATGACCCTCTCTCACAGCTGATGCTGCACATGCTTGGCGCGTTCGCTGAGTTTGAACGCGCGCTCATCCGGGAACGCCAGGCCGAGGGCATCCGGATCGCCAAAGCGGAAGGCCGATACCGCGGTCGAGCTCGAAAGCTTACGCCCGTCCAACTCGACGAGGCACGCCAACTCATCTCGACCGGCGTTCCGAAGGCTGAAGTCGCCCGCCGGTACGAGGTAGACAGGAGCACGCTGCACCGCGCTCTTGCCGACCCCCAGCAGTAGCCGCGGGCCATCACCCGGCTGCCTACAGCCGGCGCGTTGAGCGCCCCTCGCGCGGGCAGAGGAGCGAGCGGGCCAACCACGACACATGTAGCTGCCATCGTCGCGTAAGCTCACAGATTTAAGACTGCCCGCTGGATTCCCGGGGAGGGCAAATCAGTTCGCGGTGCCGCCGAGCTTTGTGGCCTTGGCTGTTGCTTCGGTTCCCTTGGCGATGGTGTCCACGATCTGGTTGAGCTGCTCGTTGGACGGCGTCGAGTGCTTCGCGGCATCGCGACTGCTGAACCTGGACAGCGTGTTCTTGATGAACACGGTGTCACCCAGTGTGCGGCGGGCACTCGCACGCTCGGTGTCGTCGGCGCTGGCGTAGAACGGCTCCAGGGCCGTCAACGCGAGCTTCACGTCCTCCGCGCTGTCGGCTTCCTTGAAGTGTCGGCGCGACTCGACAGTGAGAAATGAGCCGACTCCGACGAGCGCCAAGACGAGCGCGCCTCGAAGAATGCCGTCGCCGATCGTCAACGTCATGTCTTTGCTGATCGCGACCCACATGACCCAGGCCCCGACGAAGAGTGCGGCCGCGAAGAACGCGAACGAAGCCCATCGCAGCCCGTGTGCGTTCCAGCGCTCCCGCTTAACGCGACCTGCCCAGTCCGTTGCGGTGAGGTTCCCGGCGGCCTGTTCCACCAGCCGGCGCCCCGTGAGCGCTGCCGTCGACAGCAGCTGAACGTGCGTCGCCATCTCGTCGTCGTGCGCCTTTTCGCGCGTGTCACGATCCTGTTCCCAAGCGGCGAGTGCGGACTCCCACTCGCGGCGCAGCTGCTCATCGGCGGTGCTGACGACCTGCGTGATTGTCGCCGCATCAGCGTTGAGCTTTTCCCGCTGCGCGGCGATCTCCTTGGCGAGCTTCTTGAGCTCGGCAGTCTTCTCGTCTGCTTCAGCCTTGAGCGTGTTGAGAGCTTCGCGCACCCCGTCCAACTCCTGCTGGCGCGCGGCTACAGCGGTGTCGAGCGCAACGAGGTAGCTCTCGTTCACTTGCCTAGGCGGGGGCCCAGGCAGTTGCCGCACACGCGCCCGCAACTCGTTGACGTAATTCTGGTTCGCCCACGATGCGAATGACTGTTCGTCGGTGGAGAGCTGGTTGAGGTAGTTCGCGATGGCATCCAGCGTGTCGTCGTACAAGTCCGGCTGAGCATTCGACTTCGAGCGTGCCGCGGCTTCGAGCATCGTGATGACCGTAAGCCTGTTGTCCTCGTACGGCTGCTGTGAGTACTTGACAGTCTCGAGCGCACCCCTCTTCAGTTCAATGAGGTCCCACACGCCGTGCTGTCGGTATCGCTCGATCGCGGTCTGCGCCATGTGTAGAAATGTATCGGCGGGCAGCGACATCGGAATGCAACGCCACGTCTCGGGGAATGACCGTGGACACGCGGCAATCTCCGGGCGGAGATCGACCCACCAGAATGAGGCGAACGAGCCGCCCCAAGCGAGAGGGAAATGTGTCAACTGACGACGACAAGCTCCTTGGTGCGTTCGCGCGCTTCCTTGAGTTGCAGGCGACCCTAGGCGCCGACCACGCGCGCGAGCAACAGCTGTCAGCGGCCGAGGGCTCCCGGCTCGCAGACGATGACAAGGCCACGCACCCGATCCAGATCAGCCAGTTCGTCAGCTATTGCCTCATGCAGGCAGCCGACATGGCCGAGTCTTCACGCGCCATGCTGCGTCGAGACGATGGAACCATTGAGTTGCCTTTGGTCGCGCTGTACCCGCTTCTGAGGGCTCAGATTGAGAGCGCCAGCATGGCCGCATGGGTGCTCGCACCGGAGGACCGTCGTACGCGCGTCGTACGTCGCCTGCAGGCCGGTCACGATGAGTTGACTTTCGACACCGCGCTCGTGAAGAGCGGCCTGGTTGGCAAGACTGCAGCGGAGACTCACGACACCGTGCGCAAGGAAGCGACTCGACGAAAGGCGCACAGGCAGCACCTTCGCGACGTAGCAGCGGCGAACGGCATCTTCGCGGACGAGTACGAGAACTGCCGCCCCAGCTGGGAGACCATCGTGCGCGACGCCGGCGAGGCGCTCGGCATCGAGCACGAGAAGCTGGTCTTCATGTGGCGTCTCGCGAGCGGGTTCACTCACCCCTCGATGCGCCGAGGGGCGCTCGGCCTCGCGTTCTCGGACATCGAGATCAACGACGGCATCGTCCGTGGCACGCTGTCAGCGCGATCAGACTGGATGCTCATGATCCTGGCGATCAGTCACCGAGCGACGCACGCTGCGGTGGCGAAATGGCACGACTCCAAAGCGACTCCATAGATCGATTCGTAGCTCGGTGACTCCTCGGTTGCTCTTGGATCACTCACCCAGGTCATCGAAGTTGAAGCTACCCTGCCCGGCTTGTTCCTCCCGAAGCTGCTTCGCCGAGTGCTTCGCAGCAGGAGTGGCAGAACTCGCGTCCTCGCCGAGCCCTGCCAAGTCCTCCACGATCTCCCCAGCGAGGATCTCGGCCAGGAGCTCTGCTTGCTCGCCTTCGAGATCAACCAGCAAGCCGATGACGTTCAGGAGGTCGACGAGGTCAGTCGTGTACTCAGGCAACCAGTGATCCGGCTGAATCTTCATGAGGTCCGAGACGCGTCGATCTCCGATGACGGGACGGGACCGGTCGAGCTTCCGGTATGAGAACCACTTGTCGATAATGTTCACGCCGTCGATGGAGTACGCGCGAATGGCCGGCGTCACCCGGTCGATCACCCCCTGACCAACCGAAAGGCGCTGAAGATCCGCGTCATAGGTGAGCGTGTTCGGGAAGTCGGCGTTCGTGGCCGGGATCGCCGTCACGTTCTGCGGGGCGCGGTCGGCGGGTAGCCGAGGCACCCCTCCCAAACTCGCCAACTGTTCTGTCTGTTTCATCCGCTGCCCGTAGGTCTGGTACCAGATGGACCGCTTGCCGTTAGCGACTGCACGGTCGAAGAGGTCGGCTCTGGCTGTCATCGGGATTCGTACCCCCGGCGTCGTCAGATCACTCGCGAAGGTCGTGACGTAGGCAGGGTGGGACGCCACGGCAACGATGTACGCCGCGACCTCGTCGGCAAGCACCGGACGTCCGTAAGCGAGCTCGAGCGCGTCCAGCACTTCAGATCTCAGGTTCGGCGTGATTGCAGCGGCGTCAGCCCACAACGGGTAGGCGCGCCCACCCCGACCGCCATAGTGGTGCATGTCGGGCGGAGTGGCGCACACGGTGAGACCCGCGGAGCCACTCGGCGCATCGACGTTCGGTGCGGTGATATAAACCTGCGAGCCAGATGCCGTCGCCCATAGAGTCGGGTTGGGGCGGTTCAGCACACGCTTGTCAGGGATGATCCACTGACGGTCGAGAGAGCGGAATGCGTATCGAATCGGCGGTTCGGCGCTTGTGTCTTCGCCGATTCCTACCCCGCGTATCGTGTATCCGGGGAGTGCATCGGTAAGTGGTTTGTCGACCCTCAGGCCCGCGCCCTCTGTGAACAGCTCGCGCTGCCGCTCAAGCCGCTGTTCAGATTGAAGCGCCTTCACCCGCTCGTTCAAGGTCCACGAATCTGAAGCGATGACCCAGGTCCGACCGGTCATCGCCCCGGAACCGTCGTAAGTGAACAGATCGTCGAGGAGAGGATGCCGCGTCCATCGCGGGTCGCCGACCGCAGTGAACGGCGACCGCGGCGCGTCGGAGACTTCTTCCCACCCGTCATCGTCGAGCGAGATGGCCGCAAGCTCCGCGAACTTCTTCTCGCGGTTGCCTGCAGCCAGTGTGCGAGTTCTCACAGAGGCAGCCGTCGAGCTTCCGCCGGGTCTGCGCACGGCAATGACAATGCACACTGGATGCGGCACAGCTTGGAATATCCGAGTATTCGTGTCGGGCATCATGCCCTCCGGTGAGCAGTCAACGACGAAGATGTCCGTCGCCTGCTCGCGCATCTTCGCGCGCATCTGCTGGAAGCCAGCACCATCCAGGAAGCCCGCAACGGTAATGAAAGTCACGATGCCTGGGGAGTCCTGCGGGACCGAGTCGAACACCTTCCATGTCGCCCAGCGCCAGAAGTAGACATAGGAGTTGCGCAATTGCTTGAGGTGAGGCCCAAGCTTCCACTCTTTGGGGGGCGTGAAGTCATCCAGCGGCACGAAGCCGTCCTTCGCGCCGCTCTCGACCCAGCCGCCCTTGCCCTTGGCTTTGTCCTTATACGGCGGGTTGCCAAGAACAACGAGAATCTGCTCGTCCCGCTTCACCTTGTCAGCGTGGCGACGCGACTCCGCGATCGGCTCGTAGAACTGTCCGATGGTGCGGTGCTCGGCGTTCGGGTCGCTCAGCGTGTCGGCAACGTAGGTCCTGAGGTGGTCCGCTGTTGCCCCCGAGCCGAGTGCCGCGAGCTCGGCGAGTAAGCGAAGCTGAGCCACGGCATACGGCCCGAGCTGGATCTCGAAGCCGATGACCTTCTTGAGGCGTTCAGTAAGCGCTGGACCTTGCGCAGCAGGGCCGTAGTCAGCGGCATGGCGCTCGGCAACGAGGCGCAGCGTCTCCAGGAGGAAGGCACCGGTTCCCATCGCCGGGTCAATGAGCGTGACCGTGTCGTCAGCAAGGCCGGCGGGCAGCTCGAGCAGGTTCTGGACCGCCTCATCGGTCAGCTTTGTCATCGCGGCGACGACGGGGATCGGCGTGTAGTAGCTGCCGGTCTGCTTACGCAGTTTGCTGTCATAGGTCGCGAGGAAGTCCTCGTAGAAGTACAGCCAGGCGTCTCGGCGACTGCCTTTCTCGACCTTCTTCCAGTCCACCGCGGAGAGCACCCGCTTCGCGGTGTCGAGGACAGCCTTCAGTCCCGATTCGTCTTCTGCGACCGTTCCGAGGACCTGGAGCGCGCGACCGATCAACGAGTTCGTCGCCCCCAGCTGCTTGCCGATCTGATCGGTGTCCTGCTCGATCGAGATATCTTTCGCCCGGGCGATGAGCAGGCCGAACATGACGGCTTGCGCATATCCGTCGGCGAACTGTGCATCGTCAGCTGTCGGGAACAAGAGGTTCCGCCAGTCATCCGCCGTGGAGCGGAGAGTCCGCGCGCCATCGCTGAGCTCGGAGACCACTTCTGCTCTCAACAGTCGACTCAATCGCGCGGACACGCGAGCGAGCTCGCCTGCGTTAGCCGGCGGGATCGGCGTCCAGCTCAGGAACGCTCGGAGCAGCCCTTCCAACGACTCGCTGGCGGCCAGGCCAGCACCGGCGCTGGCCACATCGCCGTCGAAACGCTCAATACGACCGACCAGATCTCCGTTCTGCCACAGCGACCACGACTGGGCGTCGGTGTAGAGCACGTTCGGGAGAAGTCGAAGCCGCTCGAACTGAGATTTGTCGTGCTTGTTCTTGTACGCACGTGGGTCGGCTCCCTTTCCGAGCGCCTTCACCTCGACGAAGCCCGTCAGCGCGCTGCCGATTGTCACCGCGAAGTCGGGGCGGGACGAGATGTCCGCCATCTTCACCTCGCCGATCACGTTCACGTCAGTGAAACCCAGCGCGCCAGCAGCCGCGCGCAGAAAGGTGTCCAGCGGTGTCCGTAGCTGTTCTTCGGGGTCACCCGTGACCACGGGCTGCGCCAGCTTTTGCTTGAGTTCGGCGCCAAGCGCGCTGACGGCGGAGTCGACAGTTGTGGCCATGAGCCACACCCTACTAAGCACGCGCGACACCAATCACCTACGACGCGATCTCGCGCCGCTACCGGACCCGTTGGGATCGCATTCTGAACCGCCCCCGGTTCCTGCCGTTCCTATTCGGGTTCCAGCACCGGGTGGGCTGGTCTTTCGAGGTCAGCGTAGTACGCGGCCTCATGCTCATTGGGTGGGACGTCGCCGAGGGTGGAGTGCAGTCGCCTGGCGTTGTACCAGTCGACCCAGCCCACCGCGACCCGTTCGACTTTGCCGGCCCGGTCAGGCGGCACCACTCGCCCATGAGCCAAGTGTGATGCTCGAATTGAACGTCCCCCAAAACGCCACCAGAATTGACATGTCCGATGACACACCACACGCCGGAGCTCGTGCCACCGGACGCGACAAACCCCAGGTCAGAAGATTATAGAGGGTGACATCTCCAATGACACCGGGCAGCAGGAGTAGCGTAGACGGGTGACTTTCGACCATGTGCGCTCCGCCGCAACGGGACCGGGGTGGCGCGGCTGGCTCATCTGGGGCGTCGGGGTCGCGGCGTACATGCTTGCGGTGGTCAACCGCAGCTCGCTGTCGGCGGTCGGTGTCGACACGGCTGAGCGGTTCGGTGCGGATGCCGCGACGCTGTCGATGTTCGCCGTGGTGCAGCTCGCGGTCTATGGCGGAATGCAGATTCCGATCGGGCTGCTGCTCGACCGCTACGGCGCCCGGCCGATCATGACCATCGGCATGCTGCTGATGGCGTCCGGGCAGCTGACTCTCGCCTTCTCCCCCAGCGTCGGGGTCGCGATCTTCGCGCGCATGCTGCTCGGTGCAGGTGACGCCGCGGTCTTCCCGGGCGTCCTCCGCCTCATCGCCACATGGTTCCCCGCGCAGCGCGGGCCGCTGATGAGTCAGCTCACCGGCCTCGTCGGTCAGGCGGGTCAGCTCTTGGCTCTCGCTCCCCTGGCATCCCTGCTGCACGCGACCAGCTGGGAGATCGCATTCGGCGGCATCGCGGGTCTCTGCGTGCTGTTCGCGATCCTCGTCGCGGTGTTCATCCGCAATCACCCGCCGGAGATCGGCGCCGACGTCACGGTCGACACCGACACGGGCGCGATCAAGATCGTGCGCTCCTCGATGGACACCGGGGTCGGCATCCGCGCGGCCTGGGCGCACCCCGGCACGCGGCTCGCCTTCTGGTCGCATTTCACGACCCCCTTCGCCGGCACCGCCTTCGTGCTGCTGTGGGGCATGCCGTTCCTCACCGCCGGCGAAGGTCTGTCGAAGCCGCAGGCGGCCGCGATCCTCTCGACGTACGTCGTGGTGGGCATGGGCCTCGGTCCCATCATGGGCGATCTGTCGCGGCGAATCCCCCACCTGCGCTCGCGCGCCCTCGTGCTGCCGGCGATCGCGGTGCAGGCGACCGTGTGGCTCATCGTCATCGCGTGGCCTGGGCCCGCCCCGATCGCCCTGCTGTATCTCCTCGCGTTCGCCCTCGCCATGGGCGGGCCGGCCTCGATGATCGCGTTCGACCACGCCCGCACGCACAACCCGGCGCACCGCCTCAGCACGGCCACCGGCATCACCAACGTCGGCGGCTTCCTCGCCGCCCTCATCGCGATCTTCGCGATCGGGCTCGCCCTCGATCTGCAGGGCGCCGGCACACCGAGCACCTACCAGTTGGATGCCTTCCGGCTGGCCTTCCTCACGCAAGTGCCGCTCTGGGTGATCGGCTGGACCTTCATCGTGATCGAACGCCGGAAGACCCGCGTGCTGCTCGGGCTCGACGAACCGCGCCGCGGCCGCCCAGCCCGAGCACGCGACTAATCAGACGACGCCGTCGCCCGAGCTGCTGGCCTCGGTGCGGGTGACCCGCTCCCCCGCGACCGGGTCGACCGTGCGCGTCACCTGTTCGGTCGACCGGCGACGGAACACGAACACGAGCCCGATGAGGAAGACGACGACGCCCGCTCCCATCAGGATGTAGCCGACGAGGTCGAGGTCGATGAACTGACTCGTGTCGACGTTGATGGCGAAAACGAGGATCGCTCCGATGACGACCAGGGCGATGCCGGCTCCGATACTCACGATGATGCTCCTGACGGTGGGTGTTCCGGGGTGGACCGCACAATCTTCGTGGATGCCACGAGATCGTGCGTCCCCCTTGACAGCGTCCCCCTCCGCATGCTCACAACATGGATCGCGGCGCGACCTCGATCCACTCGCCGCCGAACTTCGCCGCGCGCCCATCGCCGGACGACGTGCCGGTGAGGCGCCGCTTGACCCACGGCCCGAGGTGCTCGCGGAAGTAGTCGCCCCGCGCGAGCCGTACCGTATCGTCCCGTTCGGGCAGCTCCCACCAGCCCTCCGGCACGGTCTCCCCCAGCGCGTCGAGCACCCGAGCGGCGACACGGTGGTGGCCACGGCTGTTCATGTGCAGCCGATCCTCCGACCAGAACGAGGGGCTCGACAGCGCGGCATCCGGCCAGTTCAGCGCCTGCACGACGTCGGACCGCCCGCCCATCCGCGCGACGACCGCCTCCGACATGACGTCGCCGCGGCGCTGGATCAGCCGGCTGAGCGGCAGCTGCGCCGACGGGTTCGCGCCGGACAGCAGGATCAGCTGCACGCCCTCCTCATCGCAACGGCGCAGCACCTGGCTGAACGCGTCGGCGATGTGGGAGATGGAGGTGCGCGGGCGGAGCATGTCGTTGCCGCCGCCGTTGAACGACAGGTGCGTGGGCTTCAGGGCGAGCGCGGGCTCGAGCTGCTGGGCGACGATCGGCCACACGAGCTTGCCGCGGATCGCGAGGTTGGCGTATTCGATGCTGTCGCCGCGCGAATCGGCCCAGCCCTGCGCGGTGAGATCGGCCCACCCCCGCACGGTGCCATCGGGGAGCTCATCGCCCACGCCTTCGGTGAACGAGTCGCCGATGGCGACGAAGCGAACGGATGCCACCCGACGAGCCTACGCGCACAGCAGCGTCACCCCGCGCACGCCTCCCACCCCGCTCGGCGACCGCCGCGCCCGGCGACGGTGTCGCCGGGCGGGATGCTGTCGAGGTCCGGGGCGCCGCGCTCAGCGATCGTCGAGCGCGGCGCCGCGCCGGTCGGCGAGCCCCCAGGCCGCCGCGGCGGCGATCACGAAGAAGGCGCCGAACACGGTGAACAGGAGCGGCGCGCCGCCGAGGCCGAGAAGCACCGGCACCGTCAGCGGTGCGACGATCGACGCGATGCGGCCGACCCCCGCGGCCCACCCCGATCCCGTCGCGCGGAGCGACGTCGGGTAGTTCTCCGGCGTCACGGCGTAGAGCGCGCCCCACGCGCCGAGGTTGAAGAACGACAGCGCCATCCCGGTCGCGATGATCGCCCCCTCCCCCGTCGCCGTGCCGAACAGCACCGCGGCGATCGCCGAGCCGACGAGGAACACCGACAGTGTCGTGCGCCGGCCCCACACCTCGATGAGCCAGGCGGCCACGGCGTACCCGGGAAGCTGGGCCAGGGTGATCAGCAGGGTGAACCCGAACGACTTGACGAGGTCGTAGCCCTGCGCGAACAGGATCGACGGGATCCAGATGAACGCGCCGTAGTAGGCGAAGTTGACGCAGAACCAGACGATCCAGAGCGCTGCGGTGCGCACGCGGAACTCCGGCGCCCAGAGCGTCCGCAACCGATCGCCGGCCGACAGCCGGACCGGCGTGGCGGCCGGCGCGGCTTGGGCCACCGGCTCCACAGACCGCTGCGGCCGGCGACGCCGCGACGTGCCGAGCGGCGCCGCCGTCTCGAACCGCTCCGCGACCGCTTCCGCCTCGTCGTGCCGACCCTGGCGCTCGAGCCAGCGCGCCGACTCGGGCAGGCCCCAGCGCACCACCAGCGCGTAGGCCGCGGGGATCGCGCCGAGGGCGAAGGCCCACCGCCACCCGTCGGCGACGTTCGGGATCACGAGGTAGCCGATGAGCGCGGCAGCGGTCCAGCCCACCGCCCAGAACGCCTCGAGGATCACGATCAGGCGCCCGCGCATGCGCGCCGGGGCGAACTCGCTGACGTACGTGCTCGCCACCGGCAGTTCGGCTCCGAGGCCGAGCCCCACGATCACGCGCAGTGCGATGAGGGCGGCGA
This sequence comes from Microbacterium paulum, assembly GCF_015707995.1. Lineage (GTDB taxonomy): Bacteria > Actinomycetota > Actinomycetes > Actinomycetales > Microbacteriaceae > Microbacterium > Microbacterium paulum. Next base: position 25,692 of record NZ_JAAGRY010000031.1, on the reverse strand, counting down.
GCCCGCCGACGAGGGCGCTCGCGCCGGTCGCGAGTCCGTAGATGAGCAGCGTCACCGCGAACACCGATCGTCTCCCGAACCGGTCGGCGAGCAATCCACCGAGAGTCGCACCGATCGCCATGCCGACGAACCCGGCCGAGGCGATCCACGAGGCCTGCTCCCCCGTCAGCGACCACTCGGCGATGAGGGCGGCGAGCACGAAAGAGACGAGCCCGACGTCCATGGCATCCAGCGCCCAGCCGAGCCCGGAACCGGTCAGCACCTTCAGATGCGCCCGCGTGAACGGGAGGGCGTCGAGACGCGCCGACACCGTCGAGGTGGCGCGGGGGGAGGCATCCGTCATGGATGCATGCTACTCAGCCGCGCGCCAGCAGATCGTGCACCATGGGCGCCACGACGGTGCCGTAGAGCTCGATCGAGTGCAGCAGCTTGCCGTGCTCGAGGGTGCCGTTGGCGTACTTGAGGTCGAACCGGTCGGCGCCGAGCGTCTGCACGGTCGCGGCGATCTTGCGGGCGACGGTCTCGGGCGAGCCCGCGTAGATCGCACCCTCGGGGCCGATGTCGTGCTGGAACTGCAGCCGGCTGTACGGCGGCCAGCCGCGCTCCGCGCCGATCGCGTTGTGGTTCGCCTCCATCGCCGGGTAGAGCTCCTCCCACGCCTGCGCGTCGGTGTCGGCGATGTGTCCGGGCGAATGGATGCCTACCGGCAGACGGTCCCGCCCGAACGAGTCGAGTGAGCGGTGGTAGAGGTCGACGTAGGGGCGGAAGCGCTCGGCCGAGCCGCCGATGATCGCGAGCATCAGGCCGTAGCCGTACCGGGCGGTGCGCACGACCGACTCGGGCGATCCGCCCACGCCGACCCACGCCGTGATGCCGTTCGCCGTCTTCGGGTAGACGTCGGCACCGTCGAGCGCGGCGCGCGTGGTGCCCTGCCAGGTGACCGGCTTCTCGTCGCGCAGCTGCGAGAACAGGTCGAGCTTCTCTTCGAAGAGCACCTCGTAGTCGGCGAGGTCGTAGCCGAACAGCGGGAACGACTCGATGAAGGACCCGCGCCCGAGGATGACCTCGGCGCGCCCGTTCGAGAGCGCGTCGAGCGTCGCGAAGCGCTCGTAGACCCGCACCGGGTCATCGCTCGAGAGCACCGTGACCGCCGTGCCGAGGCGGATCTTCTCGGTGCGCGCAGCGGCCGCCGCGAGCACGAGCTCGGGGCTTGACACCGCGAACTCGTGACGGTGGTGCTCCCCCACGCCGAAGAACGACAGCCCGACCTCGTCGGCACGCACCGCCTCGTCGACGATGTCGCGGATCGTCTGCGCGTCGCTGGAGCGGGAGCCGTCCGCGCGCAGCGTGATGTCGCCGAAGGTGTCGAGACCCAGTGCCAGTTCATTCATGTGAATGTGAACCATCCGCGGGGATGCCGCATTCCCGGCATCCGTCCGTCAACGCACCCCGCGGCGGGCCGTCACTCCGCGAGAGCCATCCGCAGGGTGTCGAGGCCGACACCGCCGAGGCGCAGCGCCCGCATGTGGAAGCGTTTGATGTCGAAGTCGTCGCCCTCGCGCTCGGCGGTCTCGTCGCGGATCTGCTCCCAGATGCGCTGACCGACCTTGTACGACGGCGCCTGCCCCGGCCACCCGAGGTAGCGGTTCACTTCGAAGCGGATGAACTCGTCGGGCATGTTGACGTTCTGGCGCATGAACTCGAGCGCGTAGTCGGCGTCCCACACACCCTCGCCGTCGAGGCGCGGCTTGCCGAGGTGCACGCCGATGTCGAGCACCACCCGCGCCGCGCGCATGCGCTGGCCGTCGAGCATGCCGAGCCGATCGGCGGGGTCGTCGAGGTAGCCGAGCTGCTCCATGAGGCGCTCGGCGTAGAGCGCCCAACCCTCTGCGTGACCGCTCGAGCCGGCGAGCAGGCGTCGCCACGCGTTCAGCTCGGCGCGGTTGTAGACGGCCTGCGCGATCTGCAGGTGGTGGCCCGGAACACCCTCGTGGTAGACGGTCGTGAGCTCACGCCACGTGTCGAACGAGTCGACGCCCTCGGGCACCGACCACCACATGCGGCCCGGGCGCGAGAAGTCGTCTGTCGGGCCGGTGTAGTAGATGCCGCCCTCGTTCGTCGGCGCGATCATGCACTCGAGCGTGCGGATGGGCTCGGGGATGTCGAAGTGGCTCTCCCCCAGCTCGGCGACAGCGCGATCGCTCGTCTCTTGCATCCACGCCTGCAGCGCGTCGGTGCCGTACAGTTTGCGGGCGGAGTCTTGCTCGAGAAAGGCGACGGCCTCCGCGACGCTCGCGCCGGGGAGGATCTCGTTCGCGATCGCCTCTTGCTCGGCGACCATGCGCGCGAGCTCGGCGACACCCCACTCGTACGTCTCGTCGAGGTCGATCTCGGCGCCGAGGAACCGGCGCGAGTGCAGGGCGTAGAGCTCCCGCCCGACGGCGTCGTGCTCGGATGCCACGGGTGCGAGCTCGTCGCGGAGGAACGCGGCGAGTTCGTCGTAGGCCACGCGCGCGGCGCCCGCGTGCTCCGATACCGCCTTGGCCAGGGAGGCGGGAAGGTGCCCCTCGGCGGGCACGGCGTCGTGCGCGAACGACGCGAAGAACCCGGTGTCGGAGGTGTAGCGGGCGATCTGGGTGACGACCTCGCGCACCTGGCGCCGCGCGGGCACGACGCCCGCCTCGATGCCGGCGCGGAGCGTCTGCACGTACCCGTCGAGGGCGGCCGGGACGGCGCGCAGCCGGTCGGAGATCATCGTCCAGTCCTCGACCGTGTCGGTCGGCATGAGATCGAACACGCTCCGCAGATCTTGCGGGGGCGAGGCGATCACGTTGAGGTCGCGCAGGTGCGCTCCCGCCTCGTAGAGCGCGATCGACAGGCGCAGGTCTCCCGCGAGGTCGGCTTTGGTCACGACGTCGACCTCGTCGACAGGCTCCGCGGCCTCGAGCGCCGCGAGGGTCGCCTGCGTCGCGCGGTAGCGCGCCTCGTGCCCTGCGGGCGAGAGGTCTTCGAGGCGACCGTTGTGCTCGAACCGCCCGATGTAGGTCGCGACGGTCGGCACGAGCTCGGCGACCTCGTCGACCCAGCCCTCGGCGATCGCGTCGACGGGCGTGGGGGTGCGCGGGGTGGGCTGTGCGTCGGTCATTCCTCGAGCCTAATCCCACCCTCAGCGACACCGGGTGTCAGCTCGGTACCCGGGCCGTCGTCAGTGCCCGGCGACGTCCCAGTTCTCGCCGCGCCCGATCTGCACGTCGAGCGGTACCGACAGGTCGGCGGCGTCGCCCATGCGCTCGCGCACGATGGTCTCCACTGCGTCCCACTCCCCCGGCGCGACTTCGACCACGAGCTCGTCATGGATCTGCAGCAGCACGCGCGAGCGCAGACCGGCGGTGACGAGCTGATCGTGGATGTGCAGCAGACCGAGCTTCATGATGTCGGCGGCGCTGCCCTGGATCGGGGCGTTCAGCGCCGCGCGCTCGGCGTTCTCGCGCAGCACCCGGTTGGGGCTGCCGAGGTCGGGGAAAGGCCGACGGCGGCCGAAGATCGTCTCGGTGTAACCGTCGATGCGCGCCTGGGCGACGGACTCGCGCAGATAGTCGCGCACGGCGCCGAACCGGGCGAAGTACTCGCTCATCAGCAGCTTCGCCTCGGACTGGTCGATGCGCAGCTGCTTCGACAGTCCGAACGCGCTCAGGCCGTAGACGAGGCCGTAGCTCATCGCTTTCACCTTCGTGCGCATCGCCGGGGTGACATCGGCGGGGGCGACCCCGAAGACGCGCGAGCCGACGAAGCGGTGCAGGTCTTCGCCCGAGTTGAACGCCTCGATGAGACCGGCGTCGCCCGACAGGTGCGCCATGATGCGCATCTCGATCTGCGAATAGTCGGCGGTGAGGAGCGTCTCGTACCCCTCCCCGACCTCGAACGCCGCACGGATGCGGTGCGACTCCTCGTTCCGGATCGGGATGTTCTGCAGGTTGGGGTCGGTGCTCGAGAGTCGCCCCGTCTGGCTGCCCGTCTGCAGATACGTCGTGTGCGCGCGCCCGTCGGGTCCGATCGCGACGTCGAGCGACTCGATGATCTGGCGGAGCTTCGTTGCCTCGCGATGCTGCAGCAGCAGATCGAGGAAGGGGTGCGGGTTCGACTCCTGCAGATCGGCGAGCACCGCGGCATCCGTCGAATAGCCGGTCTTGGTCTTGCGGGTCTTCGGCAGCTGGAGCTGCTCGAAGAGCACGTCCTGCAGCTGCTTGGGCGAACCGAGATTCACCTCGCGATCGATCTCCGCGTACGCGCGGGTGGCGATGTCGTCAGCGCGGGCGGCGAGCTCCGACGAGAACGCCGAGAGCTTCTCGTGCGAGATCGCCACACCGGCGAGCTCCATGTCGGCCAGCGCGCCGAGGGTCGGCAGCTCGATGTCGGTGAGCACTGCGGCGACCGACGCGGGCATCTCTTCGCGGATCCGCTCGGTCACGCGCAGGGCGTACCAGCCGAGCTGACCCGGTGTCGCGCCCTCGGTCTCGGGCACGAGCTGGCGCGGATCGGCCTCGGGCAGCTTCTCGTCGAGGTAGCGGCCCACGAGGTCGCCGAGGGTCTTGTCGGGAAAGCTCGGCCGCACGAGCCACCCGGCGAGGATCGGGTCGAACGAGAGCCCGCCCAGCGCGATGCCCGCACGGCGCAGGGCCTTCACCTGCGGCTTCGCATCGGTGAGCACCTTCGGCGCGTCCGACTCGAGCCAGTCACGGAGGGCGTCGGCAAGATCGTCGCTCCACGGCGCCTCGACCGCGGCGTCGAGCGAGGCGATGCCGACGCGGGCGGGCAGTCCGCCGCCGATCGTCACGGTGAGGGCCAGCTCGCCCGGGTGCGCCTCGATCCACTCCGCGACGGCAGCGGGGGCGGCGAGCTCGGCCGGCACAGGGGCGGCCACGGCGGGGGCACTGCCCGCGGATGCCTCGTCGGCGTCGCCGCCCAGCGCCTCGAACACCCGGGGCAACAGGGTGCGGAACTCGAGCCGGGCGAAGATGTCGCGCACGGCCTGCGCGTCGATCGGCTGCACGGCGAGGTCTTCAGGACCGACGGGTAGTTCGACGTCGCGCAGCAGCGCGTTCAGCGACCGGTTGCGACGCACGTCGTCGAGGTGCTCGCGCAGGTTGCCGCCCACGACGCCGGTGATCTTGTCGGCGTTCTCGAGCAGCGCGTCGAGGCTGCCCCACTGGTTCAGCCACTTGACGGCCGTCTTCTCGCCCACCTTCGGCACCCCGGGCAGGTTGTCGCTCGTCTCGCCGACGAGGGCGGCGATGTCGGGGTAGTTCGCCGGCGGCAGGCCGTACTTCTCGACGACGGCGTCGGGGGTGTAGCGCTTGAGCTGCGAAACACCCTGCACGCTCGGGTAGAGCAGGGTCACGTCGTCGGTGACGAGCTGGATGGTGTCGCGGTCGCCCGAGCAGACGAGCACGTCGAAACCCGCCTCGGTGCCCTCGGTGGCGAGGGTAGCGAGGATGTCGTCGGCCTCGATCCCCTCCTTCGTCAGTACCGTGACGTTCATCGCCGCCAGCGCCTCTTGCAGCAGCGGGATCTGCCCGGTGAACTCGGCCGGCGACGCCGAGCGGGTCGCCTTGTACTCGGGGTACTGGTCGGTGCGGAACGAGTGCCGTGAGGTGTCGAACGCGACCGCGAGGTGCGTCGGCTGTTCGGCTTTGACGAGGTTCACGAACATCGACAGGAAGCCGTAGATGCCGTTGGTGTGCTGGCCGTCTTTCGTCGAGAAGTTGTCGACGGGCAGCGCGAAGAATGCGCGATAGGCCAGCGAGTGGCCGTCGACGACGAGAAGGGTAGGCTTTTCCGAGTCCGTCACCCCACCAGCGTAGTCAGCGGGTCGGACACATCCCGATCGATCTCGAAGGTGAACGATGAGCGCAGAGTCCACTCCCCCGGCATCCGACGGTCTCGCCTGGGCCACCCGCCGAGGCATGGGCGCTCTCGCCGAGAAGATGGGGATCGAGTTCACCGAGTTCTCGATCGAGCGCTCCGTGGCGACGATGCCGGTCGAAGGCAACACGCAGCCGGTCGGGCTCATGCACGGCGGAGCCTACGTGGTGCTCGGCGAGTCGCTCGGCTCGATGGCGGCGAACCTGCACGCGGGGCCTGACCGCCTGGCGGTCGGCGTCGACATCAACGCGACCCACACCCGGTCGGCCACGAGCGGCATCGTGACGGGGGTCTGCACCCCCGTGCACCTCGGCCGGTCGCTCACGGTGCACGAGATCGCGGTGACCGACGACCAGGGCAGGCGTTGCTCGACGATCCGCATCACCAACATGATCAAAGACCGCGCCGACGGCGCCTGACCCGCCCGGAAGCGTGCCGCGCGGGCGGGATGCCGGGGCTCAGGCCTTCTTGGGCGAGAGCTGCTCGATGATCGCCTTGGCGACGTCTTGCATCGTGAGGCGGCGGTCCATCGACGCCTTCTGAATCCAGCGGAACGCCTCGGGCTCGCTGAGACCCATCTTCTCGTTGAGCAGGCCCTTCGCCCGGTCGACGAGCTTGCGGGTCTCGAAGCGCTCGACCATGTCGGCGACCTCGGCCTCGAGCGTGATGATCTGCTCGTAGCGGGCCAGGGCGATCTCGATCGCCGGCAGCAGGTCGTTCGGGGTGAAGGGCTTCACGACGTAGGCGAGGGCACCCGCCTCGCTCGCGCGCTCGACGAGCTCCTTCTGGCTGAACGCTGTGAGCAGCACGACGGGGGCGACGTGGTTCTTGCTGAGCTTCTCGGCGGCGGAGATGCCGTCGAGCACGGGCATCTTCACGTCCATGATGACGAGGTCGGGGCGCAGCTCGGTGGCCAGCGCCACGGCCGTCTCGCCGTCGCCGGCCTCACCGACGACATCGAAGCCGTTGTCGCGGAGGATCTCGACGATGTCGAGGCGGATCAGCGATTCGTCTTCGGCCACGACGACCCGTCGCGGGGCGTTCGGGTTCGAGGCGGGGCTCAGTTCCTGCTCAGTCACCTTTGAATCCTACGGTATCGTCGATTCGTCACATGCCGGTGTGGCGGAATGGCAGACGCGACCGACTCAAACTCGGTTGTCTTCGGACGTGTGGGTTCGACTCCCACCACCGGCACGCAACCAAGACGAAGGGCGGATGCCCGGGGCTCTCCCCCGGGCATCCGCCCTTCGTCTTCGGCTTTTCGGCCCGGCCTACTTCTCCGCCTGGTAGATGGGCGCGTTGCCGTTGACGGCGTCGCCGATCTTGTGGATGCGGATGTCGTTGGTCGAACCGATGATTCCGGGAGGGGAACCAGAGATCACGACGACCTTGTCCCCTTCCTTCGCGAGACCCTGGCCGAGGAAGAAGTCATCGACCTGCAGGAACATGAGGTCGGTGTGCGCGACGTGCTCGACGAGCGTCGACTGCACGCCCCACGTGAGGGCCATGCGGCGGCGGATCGCGGGGTCGACCGCGAACGCCATCATCGGGATGCCTGGGCGCAGGCGCGACATGCGACGCGCGGTATCGCCCGACTCGGTGAAGATGCAGATGAACTTCGCCCCGACGAACTCGGCGACCTCGTTCGCGGCCAGCGTGATGATGCCACCCTGCGTGCGGGGCTTCGCGCTGAACGGGCGGATGCGCTCGAGACCGTGGTCTTCCGTCGATTCGACGATGCGGGCCATCGTCTGGACCGTGATGACGGGGTACTCGCCGACGCTCGTCTCGCCCGAGAGCATGACCGCGTCCGTGCCGTCGAGGACGGCGTTGGCGACGTCGGACGCCTCAGCACGCGTAGGCACGGGGGAGTGGGTCATCGACTCGAGCATCTGCGTCGCGACGATGACCGGCTTCGCCATGCGGCGGCAGAGCTCGACAGCCTCCTTCTGGACGATCGGGACGGCTTCGAGCGGCAGCTCGACGGCGAGGTCGCCGCGGGCGACCATGATGCCGTCGAAGGCGTCGATGATCTCCTCGAGGTTGTCGACGGCCTGCGGCTTCTCGATCTTGGCGATGACGGGGACCTTGCGGCCTTCCTCCGCCATGATCTCGTGCACGCGCGTGACGTCGGCGGCGTCGCGCACGAACGACAGCGCGATGAGGTCGGCACCCGCCTGCAACCCCCACCGCAGGTCGGCTTCGTCCTTCTCGGAGAGCGCGGGGACGCTCACCGCAACGCCGGGCAGGTTGATGCCCTTGTTGTTCGAGACCTGACCGGCCACGACCACCTTGGTGGTCACGACGGGGCCGTCGACGCTCTCGACCTGCACGCGGACCTTGCCGTCGTCGATCAGGAGGTAATCGCCCGGCTTGACGTCGCCGGCGAGACCCTTGAAGGTCGTGCCGACGAGGTCGCGGGTGCCCACGACGTCGTCGGTCGTGATGCGGAACGTGTCGCCGACGGCGAGGTCGTGCGGTCCGTCACTGAACTTGCCGAGACGGATCTTGGGGCCCTGCAGGTCGACGAGGATGGCGACGGCGCGTCCTGCGTCGTCGGCAGCCTTGCGCACGTTGGCGAAACGGCCTTCGTGCTCGGCATAGGAGCCGTGGCTGAGGTTCAAGCGGGCCACGTCCACACCGGCATCGATGATCGCACGGATCATCTCATACGACTCGGTGGCGGGCCCCAGGGTGGCGACGATCTTCGCGCGTCTCACTGACTGATCTCCGGTCTGTGTTCGGTTTCGAGGGTGGATCCAGCCTACGCGGGCTGGAGACCGATTGCGATGTCCCTCGGCCCGACGGGCGAAGGCAGGTTGGTGCGACCCATGAGGTATTCGTCCACCGCCGCGGCCGCCGCGCGACCCTCCGCGATCGCCCAGACGATCAGCGACTGGCCACGGCCGGCGTCCCCGGCCACGAATACGCCGGGAGCGGTCGACTGGTAGTCGTCACCGCGCTCGACATTGCCGCGGCCTGTGAACACAGTACCCAGCTGCTCCTCGAGCGTGCCGCGCTCCGGGCCGGTGAAACCCATCGCGATGAGAATCAGGTCGGCGGGGATCTCGCGCTCGGTGCCGCTCTTGGGCACGCGGCGACCGTCGGAGAGGTATTCGGTCTCGGCGAGACGCAGGCCCCGCACCTCGCCCGCGCCGTTGCCGAGGAACTCGACGGTGGATGCCAGGTAGGTGCGCTCCCCGCCCTCTTCGTGCGCCGACGAGACCTCGAACAGCGTCGGCATGGTGGGCCACGGCTGGTGGTCGGGGCGGGAAGACGGCGGCTGCTTGCCGATCGCGAGGTTGGTGACGCTGAGGGCGCCCTGACGGTGTGCGGTGCCGATGCAGTCGGCGCCGGTGTCGCCGCCGCCGATCACGATGACGTGCTTGCCTTCGGCGTGGATCTGGTGCGGCACCTGGTCGCCCGCGACCGCCTTGTTCGACTCGACGAGGTACTCCATCGCGAAGTGCACGCCGTCGAGATCGCGCCCCGGGATGGGGATGTCGCGGGCCTCGGTCGATCCGGTCGCGATGACGACGGCGTCGTAGCGCGCCCGCAGCTCGCTCCACGTGATGTCGACGCCGATCTCGACGCCCGCGCGGAAGCGCGTGCCCTCGTCCTGCATCTGACGCAGGCGCGATTCGAGGTGGCGCTTCTCCATCTTGAAGTCGGGGATGCCGTAGCGCAGCAGTCCGCCGATGCGGTCGTCGCGCTCGAACACCGCGACGGTGTGGCCGGCGCGCGTCAGCTGCTGCGCGGCGGCGAGACCTGCGGGGCCCGAGCCCACGACGGCGACGGTCTTGCCGGTCAGGCGCCCCGGCGGCACCGGCTCGACCCAGCCGTTCGCGAAGGCCTCGTCGATCGTCGAGACCTCGATCTGCTTGATCGTGACGGCGGGCTGGTTGATGCCCAGCACGCACGACGACTCGCACGGTGCCGGGCAGAGCCGGCCGGTGAACTCCGGGAAGTTGTTCGTCGCGTGCAGCCGCTCGATCGCGGCCCGGCCCTGGCCGCGCCACATGAGGTCGTTCCACTCGGGGATGAGGTTCCCGAGCGGACAGCCCTTGTGGCAGAACGGGATGCCGCAGTCCATGCAGCGTCCGGCCTGGCGACGGAGCACGGCCGAGTCGCCCGGCTCGTACACCTCTTTCCAGTCCATGATGCGCACGGGAACCGGCCGGCGCGCCGGGAGCTCGCGCTCGGTGGTCTTCAGAAAGCCCTTGGGGTCAGCCACCGGTCACCTCCAGGATACGGGTCCAGACGACGTCGCCATCGGGGTCGAGCCCCTCGGCGGCGGCGTCATGTCGGGTTTGCAGCACGGCCGCGTAGTCACGCGGCAGCACGCGGACGAAGTTCTCGGCCTCCGCCTCGAAGTCGTCCAGAAGCGCGGATGCCAGGGTCGACCCCGTCTCGGCGACGTGGCGTTCGAGCAGATCACGGAGGATCTCCACGTCGCCCGACCCCAGCCCAAGGAGCTCCAGCTCGCCGCTGGCGAGAGCCTCGCGGTTCACGAGCTCTCGGTCGAGCCGGTAGACGTAGGCGGTGCCGCCCGACATGCCGGCGCCGAGGTTCCGCCCGGTCGCACCGAGGATCACCGCTAGCCCGCCGGTCATGTACTCGAGCGCGTGGTCGCCCACGCCCTCGACGACGGCGGTCGCGCCCGAGTTCCGCACGAGGAAGCGCTCCCCGACGACGCCGCGCAGGAACATGCTGCCCTGGGTCGCGCCGTAGCCGATGACGTTGCCCGCGATGACGTTCTGCGAGGCGTCGAAGGTCGCATCGCGCGGAGGGCGCACGACGATCTGACCGCCCGAGAGCCCCTTGCCGACGTAGTCGTTCGAGTCGCCTTCGAGGCGCAGCGTGATGCCGGCCGGCAGGAACGCGCCGAAGGACTGCCCGGCAGACCCGGTGAGGTTCACCTCGATCGTGCCGGCGGGCAGGCCGTGCTCGCCGTGGGCGAGGGTCACCCGGTTGCCGAGCATGGTGCCGACGGCGCGCTCGGTGTTGCGGATCGGGAGCGACACCTCGAAGTGGCCGCCGTGGGCGATCACATCTTGCGCCTGCTCGATGAGGGGCACATCGAAGTGCTTCTCGAGCTCGTGGTCCTGATCACGGGCGTGCCGGCGCGGTGCGTCGGGGGCGAACGCCGGCCCGTCGAGGATCGGCGTCAGGTCGAGGCCCGATGCCTTCCAGTGCTCGATCGCACCGTTGACGTCGAGCAGGTCGTTGCGGCCGATCGCCTCGTCGAGCGAACGGAACCCGAGCTCGGCGAGGTACTCCCGCACCTCCTGCGCGAGGAACTGCATGAAGTTGACGACGAACTCCGGCTTGCCGGTGAAGCGGCTGCGCAGCACGGGGTTCTGCGTCGCGACACCGACGGGGCAGGTGTCGAGGTGGCAGACGCGCATCATGATGCAGCCCTCCACCACGAGCGCGGTCGTCGCGAACCCGAACTCCTCGGCGCCGAGCAGCGCCGCGATGATCACGTCGCGTCCCGTCTTCAGCTGCCCGTCGGCCTGCACGACCACCCGGTCGCGCATGTCGTTGAGCATGAGCGTCTGCTGCGTTTCGGCCAGGCCCAGCTCCCACGGGGTGCCCGCGTGCTTGAGCGAGTTCAGCGGGCTCGCGCCCGTGCCGCCGTCGTGGCCGGAAACCAGGATGACGTCGGCGAGGGCCTTCGCGGTGCCGGCGGCCACCGCCCCGATCCCCGACTGGCTCACGAGCTTCACGTGCACCCGGGCGGCGGGGTTCGCGCGCTTCAGGTCGAAGATGAGCTGCTTGAGGTCCTCGATCGAGTAGATGTCGTGGTGCGGCGGCGGCGAGATGAGCCCGACGCCGGGGGTGCCGCCGCGGGTTCGGGCGATCCACGGGTACACCTTGCCGGGCGGCAGCTGACCGCCCTCGCCGGGCTTGGCGCCCTGGGCGAGCTTGATCTGGATGTCGTCGGCGTGCGTGAGGTACATGCTCGTCACACCGAAGCGGCCCGAGGCGACCTGCTTGATGGCGCTGCGCCGCGTCGGGTCGAGCAGGCGGTCGACGTCTTCGCCGCCCTCACCCGTGTTCGACTTCGCACCGATCGAGTTCATCGCGATCGCGAGGGTCTCGTGCGCCTCTTTCGAGATCGACCCGTAGCTCATCGCACCGGTCGAGAAGCGCTTGACGATCGACTCGACGGGTTCGACCTCGTCGATCGGAACGGGCGGGCGCTCCCCCGTCTTGAGCCGGAACATGCCGCGCAGCGTCTTCAGCTCGGCGGCCTGATCGTCGACGAGCTTGGTGTACTCGCGGAAGACGTCGTAGCGCCGCGCCCGCGTGGAGTGCTGCAGGCGGAACACGGTGTCGGGCGTGAACAGGTGCGGGGCGCCGTCACGGCGCCACTGGTACTCACCGCCGGTCCACAGCCGCTCGTGCGCACGGACGGCGCCGTTTTCGGGATAGGCGTAGTCGTGGCGCGCCTGGTTCTCGGCGGCGATCTCGCGAATGCCGATGCCGCCGAGCTTCGTCTCGGTGCCCGTGAAGTACTTCGCGACCACCTCCTCCGAGAGCCCCACGGCCTCGAAGACCTGCGACCCTGCGTAGGACGACACCGTGGAGATGCCCATCTTGGACATGATCTTCAGGACGCCCTTGCCGAGCGCGTAGATGAGGTTCTTCACCGCCTTCTCGGGCGTGACGCTGGTGATGAAGCCCGCGCGCACGAGGTACTCGACGGTCTCCATCGCGAGATACGGGTTGACGGCGGATGCCCCGTAGCCGATCAGCGTCGCGACGTGGTGCACTTCGCGCACGTCGCCCGCCTCGACGACGAGACCGACCTTCATGCGGTTCTCACGGCGGATGAGATGGTGGTGCACTGCGGAGAGCATGAGCAGCGATGGGATCGGGACGAGGTCCTTGTTCGAGTCGCGGTCGCTCAGGATGATGAACTCGGCACCCTGCTCGATCGCCGCGTCGACCTCGGCGCACATCTCGTCGAGGCGGTGCTCCAAGGCATCCGGCCCCTTCGCGGCGTGGTACAGACCGCGCACGGTCACCGACCGCCGGCCGGGCAGCGCCTTGTCGATGTTCTGGAGCTTGGCGAGCTCGTCGTTGTCGATCACCGGGAAGTCGAGCGTGATCGTGCGGGTGTGGTCGGGCCCCCAGTCGAGGAGGTTCCGCTCCGGACCGAGGCCGAGGGCGAGCGAGGTGACGACCTCTTCGCGGATCGAGTCGAGCGGCGGGTTGGTCACCTGCGCGAACTGCTGCACGAAGTAGTCGAAGAGGAGGCGCGGCCGTTCGCTGAGCACCGCGATCGGGGCATCCGACCCCATCGCGCCGAGCGGTTCAGCGCCGTTCTGCCCCATCGGCGTGAGGAGGATGCGCACCTCTTCCTCGGTGTAGCCGAACGTGCGCTGGCGGCGCGTGATCGAGGCGATCGGGTGCACGATGTGCTCGCGCTCGGGGAGGTCCTTCAGGCGCACCCGACCCGCGTCGAGCCATTCCTGCCAGGGCTGGAGGGCCGCGAGGTCGCGCTTGACCTCGTCGTCCTCGATGATCCGCTGCTGGGCGGTGTCGACGACGAACATGCGCCCCGGGCGGAGGCGTCCGCGGCGCTTGATGCGCTCGGGGGCGAAGTCGAGCACCCCCGTCTCCGAGCCGATCACGACGAGTCCGTCGGTCGTCTCGGTCCAGCGGCCGGGGCGCAAGCCGTTGCGGTCGAGGGTGGCGCCGACGAGGGTGCCGTCGGTGAAGATCAGCGCGGCGGGGCCGTCCCACGGCTCCATCTGCATGGAGTGGTAGTCGTAGAAGGCGCGCAGGTCGGGCGAGATGTCGGCCTGCTTCTCGTACGCCTCGGGCACCATCATCATGATCGCGTGCGGCAGGCTGCGGCCCGTCAGGGTCAGCAGTTCCAGCACCTCGTCGAACGACGCCGAGTCGCTCGCACCCTCGGTGCAGATCGGCAGCAGCGGACGGATGTCTCCGACGAGCTCCGACTCGAGCTGCGACTGGCGGGCGCGCATCCAGTTGCGGTTGGCGCCGACGGTGTTGATCTCGCCGTTGTGGGCGAGCATGCGCAGCGGCTGCGCGAGCGGCCACGACGGGAACGTGTTCGTCGAGTAGCGCGAGTGCACGACGGCGAGCTCGCTCACGAACCGCTCGTCCTGCAGATCGGGGTAGAACGGCTCGAGCTGGAGGGTCGTGACCATGCCCTTGTACCCGAGGGTGCGGGCGCTCAGCGACACGAAGTAGGCGTCGTGCTCGCGGCGTGCACGCTTGCGCAGCCGGTAGACACGGCGGTCGAGGTCGATGCCCGCGAGCGCGGGCGCGTCGCCGACGGCGGGGCGCGAGACGAACAGCTGCTCGAATGCGGGGCGCGCGGCGTAGGCGAGCTTGCCGAGGTGCTCCTCCACCGTCGGCACCTCGCGCCAGCCGAGCACCGTCAGCCCCTCGGCGGCGGCGATCTGTTCGACGCCGGCCTTGACGGCGGCGCGCTCGTCGTCGTCGTCGCGCGGCAGGAACGCCATGCCCGCGGCGTACTCGCCGGCCGGGGGCAGGTCGAAGTCCGTGACCGCGCGCAGGAAGGCATCCGGCATCTGCGTCAGGATGCCGGCGCCGTCGCCCGTTCCCGCGTCGGAGCCGATGGCACCCCTGTGCTCGAGGTTCCGCAGCGCCTCGAGTGCGAGCTGCACGATGTCGTGCCCCGGCTCGCCGCGGAGGGTCGCGACCATCGCGAGGCCGCATGCGTCCTTCTCGAACGCCGGGTTGTACATGCCCTGCTTGGCGGGGAAGTCCGCGGCAAACCCGGAGGTGTGCGGCGTGGTGTCTTCACGACGGGGGCTCGAGGCCATGTCTACCGTCCTCATTGTCTTGCTGAAACGGGGACGACGTCGGCCCTGATGTCCTGCGGGGTGTTACCTGGAGACGACTGTGCTTGTGGCGGTGTCCGCGGTGGATTCGGACGTCGGGGGTGCGCTGACGTCGACGAATGCATCGGTGTCCTGTGATTGTACATTCCCGCCGCCGGTCCATTCGCGCCCCGGGTAGTAGGGCGAGGGCTCGAGGCCCGGGTGGCGGCGCTTCTGCACGAAGAAGATCACAAGACCGACCACGACGCCGATGATCGCGGCCCACACGTTCGTGCGCAGGCCCAGGAAGACCTCGCTCGGATCGATGCGGATGTTCTCCCACACGATCCGCCCGGCGCTGTACCAGACGAGGTAGAGCGCGAAGAGGCGTCCCCACTGCAGGGTGAAGCGCTTACCGGCCCAGAGCAGGAAGATGACGCCCAGCACGTTCCAGATGACCTCGTAGAGGAACGTCGGGTGGAACAGGGTGCCCTCGGGCAGGCCGACCGGCCACGCGGCGTTCGGGTAGTCGATCTGAAGACCCCAGGGCAGGTCGGTGGGGAGGCCGTAGAGCTCCTGGTTGAACCAGTTGCCGAACCGGCCCATCGCCTGGGCGAGGAGGAGGCCCGGAGCGAGGGCGTCGGCGAACGTCCAGAACCGGATTCCGGTCCACTTGCAGCCGAGCCACGCGCCGATCGCGCCGCCGATGAGGGCGCCGAAGATCGCGATGCCGCCCTCCCAGATGCGGAAGACCGCCCAGAAGTCCTTGCCCTCGCCGAAGTAGAAGCCCCAGTGGGTGACCACGTGGAAGATGCGCGCCCCGATGATCGCGAGCGGCACGGCGAGCAGGCAGATGTCGATCACGACCCACGGCTCGGCGCCGCGCTTGGTGAGCCGGTGGTTCGTCATGATCGCCGCGACCACGATGCCGGCGAGGATGCACAGCGCGTAGATGTGGATCGTCAGCGGTCCGAGCTGGAACGAACTGACCGACGGGCTGGGGATCGAGGCGGCCACGGAGGCGGAGAAAAGCACGAGGGGCAGTCTACTTCGCCGCGGCGCGGGCGATTCGCGGCGCCGCCGATTCGCGGCGTGGGCAAGTCACGGAGGCGGCGGCGTCTCAGCGGGCGGTGCCGGACGCCAGGGCGCGCGCCTCGGCGCGCAGGGCCTCGACCCCGCCGTCGCGCAGCGCCCGCACGAGCGTCGTTCCGACGATCGCGCCGTCGGCGTACTCCACGACCCCCGCGACCTGCTCGGGTGTCGAGATGCCGATGCCGACGCACGCGTGGCGCACGCCGTGGTCGCGCAGCCGCGCGACGAGGCCGCGGGCCGCGGCATCCAGTTCGGCGCGCTCCCCCGTGATGCCCATCGTCGAGACGGTGTAGACGAAACCGGTGGATGCCCCCGCGATCATCTCCAGCCGCTCGTCGGTCGAGGTCGGAGCGGCGAGGAACACGCGATCGAGGCCGGTGCGCTCGGAGGCGGCGACCCAGTCGGCCGCGGCGTCGGGGGTGATGTCGGGGGTGATGAGTCCCGCCCCGCCCGCGGCGAGCAGGTCATCGGCGTAGCGGTCGACGCCGTACTGCAGCACGGGGTTCCAGTAGGTCATGACGAGGATCGGCACGTCGGTGCGGGCGGCGATCTCGCGCACGGCCGTGAACGTGTCGCGCAGGCGGAATCCGCCCGCCAGGGCGGCCTGCGTGGCCTCTTGGATGACGACGCCGTCCATCACCGGATCGGAGTAGGGCGGGCCGAGTTCGAGCACGTCGACGCCCGATTCGGCGAGGGCGACGGCTGCGTCGATCGAGGTCTGGAGGTCGGGGTAGCCGAGCGGCAGGTAGCCGACGAAGGCGCCGCGCCCGGCGGCGTTCGCGGCGTCGATGGCATCTGAGACGCGGCTCACAGCTCGATCCCCTCTCCGCGCGCGGCGTCGTCGGCGGGCGGCGTCTCGACCGGGTCGGCACCCTCGTCGTACAGGCCGAACCACGTCGCCGCGGTGTCCATGTCTTTGTCACCGCGGCCCGACAGGCTCACGGCCAGGATCGCGTCGGGACCGAGCGCGCGCCCGATCCGCAGCGCCCCGGCGAGGGCGTGCGCCGACTCGATCGCGGGGATGATGCCCTCGGTGCGGCTCAACAGTCGCAGCGCGTCCATCGCCTCGGCATCCGTTGCGGGAATGTACTCGGCGCGGCCGATGTCGGACAGCCACGCGTGCTCCGGGCCGACGCCGGGGTAATCGAGGCCCGCCGAGATCGAGTGCGACTCGACCGTCTGACCGTCGTCGTCCTGCAGTACGTAGGTCTTCGCGCCGTGCAGCACACCCGGGCGCCCGCGCTCGATCGACGCGGCGTGCTTCGGGGTGTCGACGCCGTCGCCGGCCGCCTCGACGCCGTACAGGCGCACCCCCTCGTCGTCGAGGAACGCGTCGAACATGCCGATCGCGTTCGACCCGCCGCCGACGCAGGCGATGACGGCGTCGGGGAGGCGCCCGGTCGTCTCGAGCAGCTGCGCGCGCGCCTCTTCGGAGATGATCTTCTGAAAGTCGCGCACCATCGCCGGGAAGGGGTGCGGGCCCGCAGCCGTGCCGAAGATGTAGTTCGTGGTCTCGACCGACGCGACCCAGTCGCGGTAGGCCTCGTTGATCGCGTCTTTCAGGGTGCGCGACCCGGTCGTCACAGGCACGACCTCGGCGCCCAGCAGCCGCATGCGGGCGACATTGAGGGCCTGACGCTCGGTGTCGACCTCGCCCATGTAGATCGTGCAGTCGAAGCCGAACAGCGCCGCGGCGGTCGCTGTCGCGACGCCGTGCTGGCCGGCACCGGTCTCGGCGATGACGCGGGTCTTGCCGAGGCGGCGGGTCAGCAGCGCTTGACCGAGCACGTTGTTGATCTTGTGTGAACCGGTGTGGTTGAGGTCTTCGCGCTTGAGGAACACCCGTGCTCCCCCGGCGTGCTCCGCGAAGCGCGGCACTTCGGTCAGCGCCGACGGCCGGCCGGCATAGGAGTGCAGCAGACCCTCGAGCTCGGCGGCGAACGCCGGATCGGCGATGGATGCCTCGTACACCGCGGTCAGCTCGTCGATCGCCGCGATGAGCGATTCGGGCATGTAGCGCCCGCCGAACTCGCCGAAGAACGGACCGTGCTGGTCTCTCAGACTGGTCATTCGCCGGCCTCCAGGAATGCGTGCAGGGTCGACACCGGGTCGCTCGTGACGAGCGCTTCGCCGACGAGCACGACGTCGGCGCCGTCGGCGCGGTAGTGGGCGACGTCGGCAGGGGTCAGCACCGCCGACTCGGCGATCTTCACCGCGCCGGCCGGGAACTCCCCCGCGAGAGAGCCGAACAGGTCGCGATCGAGTTCGAAGGTTGACAGGTTGCGGGCGTTCACGCCGATGAGACGCGCCCCGAGATCGGATGCGCGCGTCAGCTCGTCGCGCGAGTGCGTCTCGACGAGCGGGGTCATGCCGAGCTCGATGACGAGGTCGTGCAACTGCTGCAGCAGCGGCTGCTCGAGCGCGGCGACGATCAGCAGCACGAGATCCGCGCCCGAGGCCCGAGCCTCGAGCACCTGGTAAGGCGTCGCGATGAAGTCTTTGCGCAGCACCGGGAGCGAGACGCGCGCCTTCACGGCTTCGAGATCGGCGAGCGACCCCTTGAACTTGCGCCCCTCGGTCAGCACCGAGATCGCCGACGCGCCGCCCTCTTCGTAGCGCGCGGCCTGCAGGGCCGGGTCGGGGATCGCGGCGAGGTCACCGCGCGACGGGCTCGCACGCTTGACCTCCGCGATGATCTTGACGCGCTCGGCGGGAGCGAGCGCAGCGAGGGCGTCGATCGCCGGGGCCTGCGCGAGAGCGGCGCGCTCGAGGTCGGCGAGCGGCCGACGGACGGCGCGGGCCTCGGCATCCTCCACCGCGCCGGCGGTGAGGCCTGCCAGCATGATCAGTGCTGCTTCGCGACGTACTTCGGGCCGCGCGCGCCGTAACCGGCCTTCGACATCGCCCAGCCGACGATCGCGCCGACGACGAGCAGGCCGACCGACGCCCACACGAGGGCGGGCATGTCGAGCACGAAGAACAGCGTGCCGAGCGTGACGGCGAGGAGCATGATCACCACGGCGGTCCAGGCGGCCGGGGAGTGTCCGTGGCCGGGGTCGTCGATGCTGCTCATGGGTCTCCTTCAGGGTGCGAACACGGCGCGTGGCGGGTCTGGTTCAGTCTAGCGGGCGGTCGGATCGTCGCCGTGCGACAGGTCGTCCCACGAGTCGATCGCCTTGTCGCGCGACGAGGCGGCCGCGGAATGCCCCGCCGACGCCCCGCCCGTGTGGGCGCCGTCGCGCTCGAAGCGCCGCCCGCCGCTTCGCCAGCGGTGCGCGGTCGCGAGCGTCCAGAGCCCTCCGAGGGCGACCACGAGGCCCGCGACGGCGACCGCATACGGCCACCCCGTCGCCGTGATCGACGACACGAGGTCGGCGATGGCGTCGGCCCCCGACAGGCCCGTCGCCTTCGTGACGACCGCGGCGACGGCATCGAGCGGGCGCTCCAGCGCGATGCGCGCCGCCCCCACCATCAGCACGCCGCCGATGAGCGTCGCGAGCAAGCCGAACACGTAACGCAGCACCCGGCCGACGACGGTGAGCGCGAGGCCCAGGGCGAGGGCCGCGAGGCTCAGCGGGGCGAGCAGCGGCAGCGCCGACGCTCCGGGCACCGACAGCGCCTCGGTCGCGCCTGAGCGGAGCGTCACCTCGAGCCAGGTCTGGGTGGACCCGACGATGCCCACGGCCCCGCCCAGCAGGATCGCGAGCACCCCGATCATGCGTGCCCGTGCGATCACGGCGCTCCCTCGGCGGGGCTCAGGTCATCGGCGTCGAAGCATGTGCGATCACCGGTGTGACAGGCGGCGCCGATCTGCTCGACCGACACCAGCACGGCGTCACCGTCGCAGTCGAGCCGCGCGCCCTTGACGTATTGCGCGTGCCCCGACGTGTCGCCCTTGCGCCAGTACTCCTGACGCGACCGCGACCAGAACGTCACCCGGCCCTCGGTGAGCGTGCGGCGGAGCGCCTCGGCATCCATCCACCCGAGCATGAGCACCTCGCCGGTGTCGTGCTGCTGGATGATCGCGGGCACAAGGCCGTCGGCGTTGAAGGCGACCCGGGCGACGCGCTCGGTGATCGTGTCGGCGCTCATCGGCGCACCTCGACACCGTCGGCGGCGAGGGCGCTCTTGACGTCGCCGATCGTCAGTTCGCCCGAGTGGAAGACGGATGCCGCGAGCACCGCGTCGGCGCCCGCGTGGATCGCCGGGGCGAAGTCCCCCACCGCGCCGGCGCCGCCCGAAGCGATGACCGGCACCGACGACACCTCGCGCATGAGCGAGACGAGTTCGAGGTCGAAGCCGTCTTTCGTACCGTCGGCGTCGATCGAGTTGACGAGGAGCTCGCCGGCGCCCCGGTCGATCGCCTCGCGCGCCCAGTCGAGCGCGTCGAGTTCGGTCGCGGTGCGCCCGCCGTGGGTCGTGACGACGAAGCCGGAGTGGGTTCCGGGCGCGCGCTTGACGTCGAGCGACAGCACGAGCACCTGGGCGCCGAACCGGTCGGCGATCTCGTCGACCAGGTCGGGGCGGGCGATGGCGGCCGAGTTGACCCCCACCTTGTCGGCGCCCACCGCGAGCAGGCGAGCCACGTCGTCGGCGCTGCGCACTCCCCCGCCGACGGTCAACGGAATGAAGACCTCTTCGGCGGTGCGCCGGACGACGTCGTAGGTGGTCGCGCGATCATCGACCGTCGCCGTGACGTCGAGGAAGGTGAGCTCGTCGGCGCCCTGCGCGAAGTACAGCGCGGCGAGTTCGACGGGATCGCCCATGTCGCGCAGGTTCGCGAAGTTGACGCCCTTGACGACGCGACCGGCCGCGACGTCGAGGCACGGGATGACCCGACTGGCGAGGGTCATCTCACAGCCTCGCGTTGTGGATCGGCGTCACGAGGATCGCCCGCGCCCCGATCGCGTAGAGCGCGTCCATGACCTGATTGACGGTCTTGCGCGGGCTCATGACCCGCACGGCGACCCACGCGGGGTCGCGCAGCGGCGAGATCGTCGGCGACTCGATTCCCGAGGCGATCGCGACCGCCTGGTCGACGAGGTCGGCGGGCAGGTCGTAGTCGATCAGTACGTAGCGCCGGGCGACCATCACACCGCGCAGCCGGCGAAGCAGCGTCTCGGTTCCTTCGGCCTCGGTCGGCGCACCGATCAGCACCGCCTCGGACTCGAGGATCACGGGGCCGAACACCTCGAGCCCCGCCTGGCGGAGCGTGGTGCCGGTCTCGACGACGTCGGCGATCGCATCGGCGACGCCGAGCTCGATCGCCGATTCCACGGCACCGTCGAGCGGCACGAGGTCGGCCGCGACGCCGTGCCCGTCGAGGAACGCGTCGACGAGGCCGGGGTACGACGTCGCGATCCGCACCCCCTCGAGATCGGCGACGTCCGAGAAACCGCCGGGGCGACCGGCGAAACGGAACGTCGACCGGGCGAAGCCGAGGGCCTCGATCTCGCGGGCGCCCGGCATACGGGCATCCAGCAGCAGGTCACGGCCGGTGATGCCGACATCGAGCGCACCCGACCCGACATAGGTGGCGATGTCTTTCGGGCGCAGGTAGAAGAACTCGACCTCGTTGACGGGGTCGATGATGTGCAGGTCTTTGGGGTCGCGGCGGCCGGTGTATCCCGCTTCGGCGAGCATCTCGGCGGCGGTCTCGGCCAGCGATCCCTTGTTCGGCACGGCGATTCGCAGCATGGTGCGGTGTCTTTCGGTGTCGGCGGTTGTCGGCGGGAGCGGCTCAGAGATGTCGGTAGACGTCTTCGAGGCTCAGGCCCTTGGCCAGCATCATCACCTGCAGGTGGTAGAGCAGCTGCGAGATCTCTTCTGCCGTCTCGGCGTCGGACTGGTATTCGGCGGCCATCCACACCTCGGCGGCCTCTTCGACGACCTTCTTGCCGATGGCGTGCACCCCGGCATCCAACTGCGCGACCGTGCCGGAGCCGGCGGGGCGTGCCGCGGCCGTGGCGGTGAGCTCTGCGAACAGGGCGTCGAACGTCTTCACCCTGACAGGCTACCGGTCACGCCGGGCGCCCGGCGCCGCGCTGCCGCGGTGGTCGACGCGGGGCACGGGAGCCCCGCTAGGGTCGAGCGCATGGATCCAGTGCGCGAGATGCTCGGTGCCGTGCTCGACGAGGTGCGCGGGGAGGACGGCGGAGCGACGGCCCAGTACATCCCCGAGCTCGCCTCGGCCGATCCCGAGCGGCTCGCCATGGCCGTGGTCGATCCGCGGGGCGCGTCGGTGGCGCTCGGCGACGACGCCCTGTTCACGATCCAGTCCATCTCCAAGCCCTTCGTGTTCGCGCTCGCCCTCGACGAGCTCGGCCGTGACGAGGTGCTGCAGCACGTCGGCGTCGAGCCGAGCGGCGAGCCGTTCAACGCGATCAGTCTCGAGGAGGGCACCGGTCGCCCCGCCAACCCCCTCATCAATGCGGGCGCCATCGCGACGACGGGCCTGGTTCCCGGCCGGTCCGCCCGGGAGCGCGCCGACCGGATCGTCGCGGTCCTGTCCCGGTTCGCCGGGCGGCCGCTCGAGGTCGACGAGACGGTCTGCGCGTCTGAGGCGGCGACGGGCGAGCGCAATCGCGCGCTGGCGCACCTGCTGCGTTCCTACGACGTCATCGACGGCGACCCGAACGCGATCGTCGAAGCGTACTTCCGCCAGTGCTCGGTGCTCGTGACGGTCACCGACCTGGCGGTCATGGCGGGGACCCTCGCCTTCGGCGGGCGGCACCCGGTCACGGGCGAGCAGATCGTGTCCGCGCGGACGGCGCGCGACGTCGTCTCGGTCATGACCAGCTGCGGCATGTACGACGCCTCCGGGTCGTGGCTCATCCGCGTCGGTCTGCCCGCCAAGAGCGGCGTGTCGGGCGGGATCGTCGCCCTCTCGCCGTCGCAGTTCGGGGTGGGTGTGTTCAGCCCGCGGCTGGATGCCTACGGCAACAGCACGCGCGGCCAGCTGGTGCTCGAGCGACTTTCGGAGCAGCTCGGCCTGCACGTGTTCGAGCAGCACCGGGCGATCGCGACGCCGGGGCTCGCCGTGGAGCGCGACGACGACGGCACCGTGCACGTCGTGCTCGACGGGGAACTGTCGTTCAGCGGTGCCGAGCGCGTGCTCACGGCGCTGCGAGGCGTCCGTCGCCCCGCGCCCGACACGCGGGTCCTCGTCGACGCGTCGGCCATGAGTCAGCTGCAGCCCGCCGCCCTCGCCGTCCTGCGGACCGAGGTCGAGGCGCTCGGCGGGACGGTGCAGACGACACGCGACGGGGCCGACGCGACGGCCTGATCGCGCTCCGCGACCCGATCGCGCTCAGTGCGCGTGTGCGGATGCCTCGCGGCGCAGCGCCTCGATCGCGCGGCCGGGGTCGTCCGCGCCGAACACGGCCGACCCGGCGACGAACGTGTCGGCGCCCGCTTCGGCGGCCTGGGCGATGGTCGACTCCGAGATGCCGCCGTCGACCTGCAGCCACACCTGCGAGCCGCGGCGCCGCGCCTCGCCCCGCAGGCGCGCGAGTTTGGGCATCTGGTCGGCCATGAACGACTGTCCGCCGAAGCCGGGCTCGACCGTCATCACGAGGATCTGGTCGAACTCGTCGAGGATGTCGTAGAGCCCCTCCGCGGGCGTCGCCGGCTTCACCGCGACGCCCGCGCGCGCGCCGAGCTCGCGGAGGCGCCGAGCGAGGGCGATCGGAGCGGACGCCGCCTCGAGGTGGAACGTGACCGACGCGGCGCCGAGTTCGGCGTAGCCGGGGGCCCACCGGTCGGGATCGGTGATCATGAGGTGCACGTCGAGCGGCACGGGGCTCGTCTGCTGCACACGCTCGACCATCTGCGGCCCGAAGGTGAGATTCGGCACGAAATGGTTGTCCATGACGTCGACGTGCACGAAGTCGGCCGACGCGATCCGCTCGAGATCTGCCTGCATGTTGACGAAGTCGGCCGAGAGGATGCTGGGGTTGATGCGGATGTCGGGCACGCGCCCCATTATCCACACCCCTGCTTGTCCACAGCGTCATGCGAAGCACCCCGCCACACCGGTACGGTCGTGTCGAACCCCTTCGCATCGGAGAAGACATGAGCAACGACGGCACGCCCGGTCAGCCCGGCCAACCCCAGTGGGACGCGTCCAACGGTGAGTGGGTCTCGGGCCCCTACCGCTGGGACGAGCAGAGCCAGCAGTGGCTGCCGCGCCAGGCCTCCGCCCCGGCCACTGCCGCTCCGGCTAGCGCGGAGCCCGCCCCCGCAGCAGCCACCGAGTCGGTCGCCCCCGCCGTCGGTCAGGACGCCGCCGCGACATCTCCCGTGCAGGACGCCGCCGCGACATCTCCCGTGCAGGACGCCGCCGCACCGTCACCCGTGCAGGACACTGCCGCACCGTCAGCGCCTTACGTCGCTCCGGCGCACACCGCCGCGTACGGCGCCGCCCCCGCGGCAGCGTATGGCGCGCCCGCTCAGACCGCCGGCGAGGCCGCGCCCGGGCAGAAGAAGGGCCTCGGCACCGGCGCGATCATCGGCATCATCGCGGGGAGCGTCGCGGTGCTGGCGGTGATCGCGATCGTCATCGCCATGCTGGTGATCCCGCGCACCGACCCGCGTGAAGCCGCGGCGCAGTCTGCCGCGAAGGTCGTGCAGGACTATCTGACCGCACTCGCCGACTCCGACGCCGACGCCGCCCTCGCGCTTCTCGTCGACACACCGAGTGATGCGACACTGCTGACCGACGACGCGCTGTCGGCATCGAACGACGCGGCCCCGATCGCCGACATCTCGGTGCCGGAGCCCACCCCCCTCGCGAGCGACGACGAGTACTCGCACGACATCACCGCCAGCTACTCGATCGGCGGCAAGCCGGTGTCGGGCACGTTCTCGGTCGTCGACTACGACGGCAGCGGCGACTGGCGGCTCATGTCGGGCACCGTCGACCTCTTCATCGGCTCGGGCACCGGCGACCTCGACATCACCCTCAACGGCGAACCGGTCGACGGCGACTCGGTCACCGTGTTCCCCGGCACGTACCACCTCGAGACCACCTCGCCGTACCACACCCTCACGGGCACCGACACGGTGACGGTCAGCGACCCCGCCGACTACTCCGCCGACTTCAGCGACGTGAACGTCGAGCTGAACGAGAAGGGTCTGGCGGCCTTCCGTCAGTCCATCACCGACGCGGTGACCGCATGCCTGGCATCCAAGAGCCTCGTCGCAGGGTGCGGGATCGACATTCCCGAGACGATCAGCGACGGCACGAAGATCATCGACGGCACGATCACCCGCTCGCTCGACGCCGACAGCCAGGCCACGATGGCGAACCTCAAGCCCGAGGACATCTACGGCGACCCGATGCAGGTGCGCGGGCCCTACATCGGCAGCGTCGACGTGACGGCCGACTGCGAGTCGAACGGCCAGCGACTCACTGGCTGCACATTCCTGTTCCTGCCGTCGCTCGGCTCGCCGCTCGTCGACTTCACGACCGACCCCGTGACGGTGCGCTGGGACTGAGCCGGGCCGTCAGACGCGCTGCAGCAGCGAGATCGACATCGCGTCGGTGCCATGGCGGTGCGGCCACAGCTGCGCGCGGCCGGTGCCGGGGACGTCCGGCAGGTCGATGGGCGAGCGGGCGACGGATGCCACGACGTCGCGAGCGTCGAGTTCGACGATCCCCTCGTGGCGGCGCAGGGCGTCGGAGACGACCGCCGCGGTCTCGGCGAGGTGCGGCGAGCACGTGACGTAGGCGACGATGCCGCCCGGGGCGAGGGCGGCGAGGGCGGCATCGAGCAACTCGCCCTGCAGCGTCGCGAGCGCCGGCACGTCGGCGGGCTGCTTGCGCCAGCGCGCCTCGGGGCGGCGGCGCAGC
>NZ_JAAGRY010000030.1 GCF_015707995.1 Microbacterium paulum | reverse complement strand
AGCGCGGGCTCCGCTCGGGGACGCCCGACGTCGCCGGCGCCGTGGCGCTCGCCGCCGCGCTCGCCGAGGCATCCGACGAGCTCGCCTCCGAAGGTGCGCGACTGCGCGCCCTCGCCGACCGGCTGATCGCTGGCATCCGTGCCGCGATTCCCGCGGCGGAGCTCCTCGGCGACCCGGTCGGTCGGGTTCCCGGCAACGTGCACGTGCTCTTTCCGGGGGCGGCGGGGGAGTCGATGCTCTTCCTGCTCGACCAGGCGGGCATCTCGGTGTCGATCGGCTCGGCCTGCCAAGCGGGCGTCGCTGAGCCCTCGCACGTCGTGCTCGCGCTCGGTCGCGACGAGCGCGCCGCGCGCTCGGTGCTGCGCATGACCCTCGGCGTCACCTCGACCGATGCCGACGTCGACGCGGTGCTCGCGGCGCTTCCCGAGGCGTACGCCCGGGCATCCGGATCCCGCACAGCCGACCGCTCGTAGACTGGACGCATGCGGATTCTGGCGGCGATGAGCGGTGGCGTCGACTCGGCGGTCGCCGCGGCACGGGCCGTCGAGGCCGGCCACGACGTCGTCGGCGTGCACCTCGCGCTCTCGCGCGCGGGCGGTACGCTTCGCACCGGAAGCCGCGGCTGCTGCACGATCGAAGACGCGATGGATGCCCGGCGCGCGGCCGATCTGCTCGGCATCCCGTTCTACGTGTGGGACTTCTCGGAGCGCTTTCGCGACGACGTGATCGACGACTTCGTCGCGGAGTACAAGGCCGGACGGACCCCGAACCCCTGCATGCGCTGCAACGAGAAGATCAAGTTCGCCGCGCTCCTCGAGCGTGCGCTCGAACTGGGCTTCGACGCCGTCTGCACCGGTCACTACGCGACGCTCGTCGACGGGCCGGAGGGTCGTGAGCTGCACCGCGCGAGCGACGAGGCGAAGGACCAGTCGTACGTGCTCGGCGTGCTGACGGCCGAACAGCTCGCGCACACGTACTTTCCGCTCGGGCAGACGCCGTCGAAGGCGATCGTGCGCGCCGAAGCCGCCGCGCGCGGTCTGACCGTGGCGCAGAAGCCCGACAGCCACGACATCTGCTTCATCCCCGACGGTGACACGCGCGGCTGGCTCGCCGACAAGGTCGGCACCGCCCAGGGCGACATCGTCGACCGCACCGGCTCCGTCGTCGGCAGCCACGAGGGTGCGCACGCCTACACGGTCGGCCAGCGCCGCGGGCTCTCGCTCGGCGTGCCCGCCGCCGACGGCAAGCCTCGCTTCGTGCTCGAGGTGCGCCCCGTGTCGAACACCGTCGTCGTCGGCCCGCGCGAGGCGCTCGCGACCGCCGAGATCGCCGGCGGCCGGTTCAGCTGGGCCGGGCGCGCCCCGGCATCCGGCGACTTCGCATGCCACGTGCAGATCCGCGCGCACGCCGACCCGGTGCCCGCACGCGCGGTGCTGACGGATACCGAGGTCACGGTGACCCCCGAGGCGCCGTTCGACGGGGTCGCGCCCGGCCAGACGGCGGTGCTGTACGACGGCACGCGCGTGATCGGCCAGTTCACGATCGACCGTACGGTGTCGGCGGTGCCGGTTCCCGCGTGAGGCGGTGCTCTGCTGCGGGGCCGAACTGCGGCTGCGCGCCGGGCTGAGCCGGCCGTGTCGGGGGTGCGTCTTACACTTGCCGGGTGACGGAAACCCACGACGACCTTCCGGCGACACTCGACGAGGCGCGCACCGAATCGGAGCGGCTGACGGAGCTCATCGTCGGGGCGCGCGACGCTTATTACGGCCGTGACGCCGAGATCGTCGACGACGCCACGTACGACGGGTGGATGCGGCGACTCGAGGCCGTCGAGGCGGCTTTTCCCGAGGTGCAGGGGCAAGACTCGCCGACGCTCAGTGTCGGCGCCGCCGAGTCGTCGATGTTCGCGCCCGTCGAGCACGCTGAACGCATGCTGAGCCTCGACAACGTCTTCAGCCCCGAAGAGCTCGCCGAGTGGTGCGTGAAGACGCAGGGCTCGGCGGGGCGTGCCGTGCGGTGGCTGCTCGAGCTCAAGATCGACGGCCTCGCGATCAACCTGCGCTACGAGCGCGGAGCGCTCGTCTCCGCCGCGACGCGCGGCGACGGGCGGGTCGGCGAAGACGTGACGGTGAACGCGGTGCAGGTCGCGGGCATCCCCACGAGGCTCGCGGGCACGGGGCATCCAGACCTCGTCGAAGTGCGGGGAGAGGTGTACATTCCGGTCGCGGCATTCGATGAGCTGAATGCGCTGCAGGCGGCGATGCGGGAGCGCGTGGTCGCTGAGATGCGCGGCCGTGGCGTCGATGAAGAGCGTGCGCAGCGCAGCGCGGCGCGGCGCTTTCCCGCGTTCGCGAACCCCCGGAACGCCGCGAGCGGCGGGCTGCGCCAGCAGCTCGACAAGAAGTCGGGGATGGAGCTCGAGGCCGGGCGTGCGCGCCTCGACTCGCTGCGGCTGTACGTGCACGGCATCGGTGCGTGGCCCGACCCGCCGGTCGACTCGCAGAGCGAGGTGTACGGCCTGCTCGCGTCGTGGGGCCTGCCGACGAGTCCGTACTTTCGCACCTCGAACGACGTCGACGGTGTGCTCGACTACGTCGCGCACTACGGCGAGCACCGTCACGACGTCGAGCACGAGATCGACGGCGTGGTCGTCAAGGTCGACGAGCTCGCGCTGCACGACGAGTTGGGCGCGACCAGTCGCGCGCCGCGCTGGGCGATCGCCTACAAATACCCGCCCGAACAGGTGAACACGAAGCTGCTCGACATCGTCGTGTCGGTGGGGCGTACGGGTCGGGCGACGCCCTTCGCCGTGATGGAACCGGCGCTCGTGGCGGGGTCGGTCGTGCGCCAGGCGACGCTGCACAATCAAGAGGTCGTGAAGGCGAAAGGCGTGCTCATCGGCGACACCGTCGTGCTGCGGAAGGCCGGCGACGTGATCCCTGAGGTGCTCGGGCCCGTCGTCGAACTGCGCGACGGCAGCGAGCGGGCGTTCGTCATGCCGACGCATTGCCCGTCGTGCGGCGCCGTGCTCGCCCCGTCGAAAGAGGGTGACATCGATCTGCGGTGCCCGAACACGCGCTCGTGCCCCGCCCAGGTGCGCGGGCGTGTCGAGCACATCGGCTCGCGCGGCGCGCTCGACATCGAAGCCCTCGGCGAGGTGACCGCCGCCGCACTGACGCAGCCCTCTGTTCCCGAGAAGCCGCCGCTCGTGACCGAGGCGGGGCTGTTCGAGCTCACGCTCGACGAACTCGTGCCGATCGAGGTGATCGTCCGCGACGGCGAGACCGGCGAAGAGAAGATCGACGAGAAGACCGGTGAACCGGTGCGGCGCGCGCCGTTCCGGCGCAACCCGAGCGCTGCCGAGAAGAAGGACGGGCTGACGGGCCCCCAACCGTCCGCGCAGGCGGTGACGCTTCTCGCCGAGCTCGAGAAAGCGAAGACGAAAGACCTGTGGCGCTTCTTGGTCGCCCTCAGCATCCGTCACGTCGGGCCGGTCGCGGCGCGCGCTCTCGCGCAGTGGTTCGGGTCGCTCGCGGCGATGCGGGCCGCATCGCGCGACGAACTCGCAGCGGTCGAAGGCGTCGGTGCGATCATCGCCGACTCGCTGCTCGAGTGGTTCGAGGTCGACTGGCATCAAGAGATCGTGGAGCGCTGGCAGGCCGCCGGTGCGCGACTCGAGATCCCCGGTCATCCCGGGCCGGGCGCGGCCGTCGCTGCGGGGGGCGTGCTCGAGGGTGTCACCGTCGTCGCGACCGGCTCGCTCGACGGCTACACCCGCGAGGGGGCGCAAGAGGCGATCATCGCCGCCGGCGGCAAGGCTGCGTCGAGCGTCTCGAAGAAGACCGATTTCGTCGCGGCCGGCCCCGGAGCAGGCTCCAAGCTCGGCAAGGCCGAAGAACTCGGCATCCGCATCATCGACGCGGCGCAGTTCAAGATCCTCGTCGAGCAGGGCCCCGCCGCGCTCGACGCGCTCGACCCCGACGCGGGCTAGGGCGGGCTGGCGGCGAGCGGTTTTCGGGTGGGGAGGGAGTCATGGACGATCCGTTCGACCTCGCCTACCCGTTCACCGGGAGATGGCTCGTGCAGAACAGTCCGGCGGATCGCGTTCCGAGTCATGGCACGGAGCTGTTCGCGTCGGCGTATGCCATCGATTTCGTTCCGGTCGCGGCGAACGGTCGTACGGCGCCCGTCACGCGGAGCGCGCTGATCGGGACAGAGCCGCCGGAGCGGTTCCCGGGGTTCGGTCGGGACATCCTTGCGCCCGTCGACGGAGTCGTCGTGGTGGCGTACGGAAGCGAGAGCGACCATGCGGCCTACCGTGGGCTTCGGTCGCTCGGCTACGCGGCGACGCAGGGGCGCCGGGCGACCGCCGGTTGGCGGGCGCTCGCGGGCAACCACGTGCTGATCGAGAGTCGCGGGACATTCGTCGCGCTGTGCCACCTGCAGCAGAACAGCGTGCAGGTGCGTGCGGGGCAGACGATGACAGTCGGCGATCCGATAGGCCGGTGCGGGAACTCGGGGAACAGCACCGAGCCCCACGTCCACATCCAAGCGGGAGACAGCGCCGACTTCGATAGAGCCGAGGCCGTGCCGATCACCTTCGCCGGGTCGTTGCCGGCCAACCGGCAGATCGTCGATCTTTAGCTCGGCGGGGGTTGGGAGTGTCGTCGGTCCGGCGCGCTCGGCCCGACGGGCACAGGGTGGTCGGGGGACAGAGACGCTATGCCGCCCGAGGGGTGACTGCAATGTCTGACCCCCTCCATACACTCGAAGATATGGACGAGTATTCGGGGTCGATGGGCAGCGACGCAGACGTCGCCGCTTTGGTGTCGATCGTGGGTGAGGTCGAGGGGGCGGTGGTGTTGCTGACGGCGGCGCAGGTCGCCGAGGTGCGGGCGCTGGCCCGTGCGGGGCAACTCGCGGCACGGCAGGCGGCGGGGTCTCCGGCGGTGGTGCGGGCGCACGACATGGCGTTGCGGTCGGTGGCGGCCGAGCTCGGCGGGGTGTTGCGGGTGACGGATCGGACCGTGCAGTCCCGGATCGACGAGGCCCGCGACCTGGTCGAGCATTACCCGGCGACCCTCGTCGCCTGGGAGACCGGTCGGATCATGCGCGGACATGTCCGGGTGATCACGGATGCCGGGTCGGTGCTGGTCGACGCGTCGCCGGAGCGGCGGGCGGAGTTCGAGGCTGCCGCTATTGCACGGTGTGAGCGGGATACGCCGAATCGGGTGCGTTCGGAGATCGAGATCCTCGCCGAGAGGTTCGCGGAGCGGTCGTTCACCGACCGGCACCGGGATGCGGCGGCGGAGCGGCGGGTGCGGGTCGTGCCCGGGGCGGCGGGCATGTCGGATCTGATCGCAACCCTGCCGACGGTGATCGCCGATGGGATCATCGACCGGCTCACCCAGCAGGCGCAGATCATCGTCGATGCGCGCGAGCCCGGGAACGCGGGCAGCGCGTTCGGCGCACGTGGCGCGGGTGGCGCGGCCAGCGCGGGTGACTCCGAGCCGGATCGGCGGGGGATCGATCAGGTCCGCGCCGACGTGTTCAGCGATCTGCTGCTTGCCGGGGCGCCGGCACTCGATCCCACTGCCACCGGTGACGGTCAAGGGTCGCTGGGTGCGATTCGTGCGCAGGTGCAGGTCATCGTCCCCGCTCTCACTCTTCTGGGTGTCGATGACGGTCCCGCGGACCTCGTCGGCCGTTCCCCGATCGATGCGGAGACCGCCCGTTGCCTCGCGGGGAACACGCATTCGTGGGCTCGGGTGCTGACCGACCCGGTGGAGGGGACGGTGCTCGCGGTGGACCGGTATCGGACGCCGTGGCCGCAACGCCGGTTCCTGCGGGCGCGGGATCAGCATTGCCGGTTCCCCGGATGCCGGCGTGCGGCGATCCGGTGCGAGATCGACCACACCATCGACGCCGCCAAGGGTGGACCCACCGCGCTGTGGAACCTGGCACACCTGTGTCAGCGGCATCATTCGATGAAACAGTTCACCCGCTGGAAGGTGAGACAACTCCCCGACGGGGTCCTCGAATGGACCTCACCCACCGGACGGATATACCGCGAAGACGCCCCCGCACCACCCGTCGCGTTCACCCCGGCATCCATCAGCACCTCCGCGGTCGACGAACCACCACCGTTCTAGCCCGTGGGCTGGTCGGACAAAGCCTGCGGCTAGACGGCAGCGGGACCGGGTGCGGGTCGTTTCGCGGCCATCGACGGGCACGTTATTCAGAGTGCCGTGCCAGCGCACGCCGCGCGCCCCGAGCGGAGATTGGCCGCCGCGCGCCGAACAGACCCGGACGATGGGCGAGCGCGCCGTCGAAGTCCCAGAAGACGACCGCCGGCCGCCCGTTCACTCAGCCCTCCGGCTGCGTGAGCTGCAACAGCGAGTCGCGCACCTGGCGACGCATCACCTTGCCGATGAGCGACTTCGGCAGCTCATCGACAATGAAGATGCGGCGCGGCACCTTGTACGGCGTGAGGATGCTGCGGACGAACTCGCGGATCTCCGAGGCATCCCCTTCGCCCGACCCGTCGAGCACCACCGCGGCGACGACCTCTTCACCCGACCGATCGCTCGGCAGCCCCACGACCGCCGCGTCGACCACGTGCGGATGCTGGCGCAGCGCGTTCTCCACCTCGGTCGGCGCCACATTGAAGCCGCCGGTGATGATGAGCTCCTTGATGCGGTCGACGATGCGGACGAAACCGTCGTCGTCGATCTGCACGATGTCACCAGTGCGGAACCACCCATCGGCGAACGCCGCCTCGGTCTCCTCGGGCTTGCCGTAATACCCCTGGAACACCTGCGGCCCCCGCACCACCAGTTCACCGCGCTCGCCCGCAGGCACGTCGCGCGTAGGCTCGTCCGGGTCGACCACGCGGCATTCGGTCCCCGGCAGCGGCAGTCCCACCGTCCCCGGCTTGCGGTTGTCGGCGACCGGGTTCGCCATGAGCACGGGCGAGCACTCCGAGAGGCCGTACCCCTCGACGAGATAGCCGCCCGTCGCCGCCTCGAACGGCACCACCAGCTCGTGCGGCAGCGGCATCGCGCCCGAGATCGCGATCTCGGTGCCCGCGAGCGACACGCCCTCGGCCTGCGCGGCCTTCAGCAGACGGTCCGCGATCGGCGGCACGAGCGGCAGGAATGTCGCCGGATGCTTCTTCGTCACCTCGAGCACCATCGCCGGCTCGAAGCGGGGGAAGAGCACGAGCCGCGCCCCGATCGACATCGCGAACGTGAGACAGAGCGTCAACCCGTACGCGTGGAACATCGGCAGCACGGCGTACACGACGCAGCCGTTGCCGCGCGCGATCGACGGCGTCCAGGCCTGCGCCTGCCGTGCGTTGGCGAGCAGGTTCCGGTGCGTCAGGACGGCGCCCTTGGGCGTCCCGGTCGTGCCGCTCGTGTACTGGATGATGGCGATGTCGTCGGTCTGCGGCTTCGGGTACGACGCCGGCAGCGGCGGCACCTGCAGCAGCTTCTCCCACGCGATCGCGTCGGTCGTGCGCGTCGTCAGATCGGCGCGCGACTGACGCGCCTTCGCGATCGGAAGGTGCAGGGCGAACCGCAGCGACACGGGCATCGCCTTCGTCACATCGACGCTGATGAGGTTCGGCACGGCGAGGTCGGCCGGGAAGTCCTGGACCGTCCGCACGACCTTGCTCCACACGATCGCCGTCTTCGCGCCGTGGTCTTCGAACTGCTTGCGCAGCTCCCGCGGCGTGTAGAGCGGGTTGTGCTCGATGGCGATCGCGCCGAGCCGCAGAATCGCATAGAACGCGACGATGTGCTGCGGGCAGTTCGGCAGCACGATCGCCACCGTGTCGCCCTTGCCGACCCCGAGCGCTTTCAGCGCCGCCGCGGCGTGCGCGATGGCATCCGACAGCTCGCGGTACGACGTCGTACGGCCGAAGAACTGCAGCGCGGGGGCATCGGGATAATCCCTCGCCGAGGCTTCGACGATGTCGAGCAGGTTCCCGGTCACGGGGGCGAGGTCGGCGGGAACCCCAGCGGCGTAGCTGCGGATCCAGGGGCGTGGCGGGTCGTACGTGGTCACGCCCGCCAGCCTAACGGCGCCTCGTCTCGGCAGGGCGGGCCGGAGCGTGCCGACTAGAATCGACGGGTGTCTGAAATCACCCCTGATCTCGTGCGCCATCTCGGCGTGCTGGCCCGGATCGCACTGAGCGACGAAGAGGTGGAGCGCCTGACCGGTCAGCTCTCCGTGATCGTCGACAACGTCGCCAAGGTGTCGGAGGTCGCCACCCCCGACGTCCCCGCGACGAGCCACCCGATCCCGCTCGAGAACGTCTTCCGCTCCGACGTCGTCGGTCAGATGCTGACCGTGGAGCAGGTGCTGCAGAACGCGCCGGATGCCACGGAAGACCGTTTCAAGGTCACCGCGATCCTCGGAGAAGAACAGTGAGCGAATCCACCACCGGCGACCTGACCCGTCTGACCGCCGCCGACCTGGCCGCGCGCCTCGCCGCCGGCGAGGTCTCGAGCGTCGAGGCCACCCGGGCGCACCTCGACCGCATCGCCGCCGTCGACGGCGACGTGCACGCCTTCCTGCACGTGAGCGACCACGCGCTCGACGTCGCTGCCGACATCGACCGCCGCCGCGCCGCGGGGGAGCAGCTGGGCGCCCTCGCCGGCGTTCCGCTCGCGATCAAAGACGTGCTCGTCACGACCGACATGCCCTCCACGAGCGGGTCGAAGATCCTCGAGGGTTTCATCTCGCCCTACGACGCGACCGTCGTCGCGCGCTCGCGCGCCGCGGGCCTCGTGCCGCTCGGCAAGACCAACATGGACGAGTTCGCGATGGGCTCCTCCACCGAGTACTCGGCGTACGGCCCCACCCACAACCCGTGGGACCTCGACCGCATCCCGGGCGGGTCGGGCGGCGGTTCGGCCGCGGCCGTCGCGGCCTTCGAGGCGCCGCTCGCCCTCGGTTCTGACACCGGCGGATCGATCCGTCAGCCCGCCCACGTCACCGGCACCGTCGGCATGAAGCCGACCTACGGCGCCGTGAGCCGCTACGGCGCGATCGCGCTCGCCTCCTCGCTCGACCAGGTGGGCCCGGTCTCGCGCACCGTGCTCGACTCGGCGCTGCTGCACGATGTGATCGGCGGGCACGACCCCAACGATGCGACATCGCTCGAGGATGCCTGGCCGTCGTTCGCCGCCGCGGCGCGCGAGGGCGCGACCGGTGACGTGCTGAAGGGCCTCAAGGTCGGCGTTATCCGGGAACTGCCCGACACCGGCTTCCAGCCCGGCGTCGCGGCGTCGTTCCGCGCATCGCTCGCCCTGCTCGAGGCGCACGGCGCCGAGATCGTCGAGATCAGCGCCCCGCACTTCGAATACGGCGTGGCGGCGTACTACCTGATCCTGCCGGCCGAGGCATCCAGCAACCTCGCCAAGTTCGACTCGGTGCGCTTCGGCCTGCGTGTCGACGTGCCCGGCGGCACCGTCGAAGACGTGATGGCGCGCTCGCGCGAAGTCGGCTTCGGCGACGAGGTCAAGCGACGCATCATCCTCGGCACCTACGCGCTGTCGGCGGGCTACTACGACGCCTACTACGGCAGCGCACAGAAGGTGCGTACGCTCATCCAGCGCGACTTCGACGACGCGTTCGCGCAGGTCGACGTCATCGCGACCCCGTCGGCGCCGACGACGGCGTTCCGTCTTGGCGAGAAGGTCGACGACCCGATCCAGATGTACCTCAACGACGTCACCACCATCCCGGTGAACCTCGCCGGTGTGCCGGGCATCTCGATCCCGTCGGGCCTCGCCGAAGAAGACGGCCTGCCCGTCGGCATCCAGTTCGTCGCCCCCGCGCGGCAGGATGCACGTCTGTACCGCGTCGGTGCCGCGCTCGAGGCGCTGCTCGTGGATGACTGGGGCGGACCGCTGCTCGATCGCGCGCCCCGGCTGGGAGGGAACCTCTGATGGTCAAGGACGCACTGATGGACTTCGACGAGGCGCTCGAGCGCTACGAGCCGGTGCTCGGCTTCGAGGTGCACGTCGAGCTGAACACCGAGACCAAGATGTTCTCGGCGGCGGCCAACCCCGCCCACGAGCGCAACCACGGAGCTGCGCCCAACACGCTGGTCGCCCCCGTCGACATGGGTCTTCCCGGGTCGCTGCCCGTCGTCAACGAGCAGGCGGTGCGCTACTCGATCTCGCTGGGTCTCGCGCTCGGCTGCGAGATCGCGCCGTCGAGCCGGTTCGCGCGCAAGAACTACTTCTACCCCGACCTGGGCAAGAACTACCAGATCAGCCAGTACGACGAGCCGATCGCGTTCGAGGGCCAGGTCGAGGTCGAGCTCGAAGACGGCACCCGGTTCGAGATCCCGATCGAACGCGCGCACATGGAAGAGGATGCCGGCAAGCTCACCCACATGGGTGGTGCGACCGGTCGCATCCAGGGCGCGGAGTATTCGCTCGTCGACTACAACCGTGCCGGCGTTCCGCTCGTCGAAATCGTCACGAAGCCGATCTACGGCGCCGAGCGCCGCGCGCCCGAGCTCGCCGCCGCGTACGTGCGGGCGATCCGCGACATCGTCATCGGCCTCGGCATCTCGGAGGCGCGCATGGAGCGCGGCAACCTCCGCTGCGACGCGAACGTGTCGATCCGCCCGCGTGCGGCGGCCGGCGAACCCGCTGCGCCGCTCGGCACGCGCACCGAGACGAAGAACGTCAACTCGATGCGTTCGGTCGAGCGCGCCGTGCGCTACGAGATCCAGCGGCAGGCCGCGATCCTCGCCGCCGGCGGCACGATCACGCAAGAGACCCGGCACTGGCACGAAGACACCGGGCGCACCTCGCCCGGTCGTCCCAAGTCGGATGCCGACGACTACCGCTACTTCCCTGAGCCCGACCTGTTGCCCGTCGCGCCGTCGGTGGAGCTCATCCAGAGCCTGCGCGCCGCGCTTCCCGAGCCGCCCGCCGTGCGCCGCCGCCGTCTCAAAGAGAGCTGGGGCTTCGCCGACATCGACTTCCAAGGCGTCGTCAACGCGGGGCTTCTGAACGAGGTCGAAGCGACGGTCGCCGCCGGCGCCGCGCCCGCCGCCGCGCGCAAATGGTGGATGAGCGAGATCTCGCGCGTCGCGAACGCCGAGGGCGTCGATGCGGCCTCGCTCGTGTCACCGGCATCCGTCGCGGCGCTTCAGCAGCTCGTCGATGCGGGAACGCTCACCGACAAGCTCGCCCGCCAGGTGCTCGAAGGCGTCATCGCGGGGGAGGGCACCCCGCAAGAGGTC
Organism: Microbacterium paulum; assembly: GCF_015707995.1. Lineage (GTDB taxonomy): Bacteria > Actinomycetota > Actinomycetes > Actinomycetales > Microbacteriaceae > Microbacterium > Microbacterium paulum. The sequence continues at coordinate 25,249 of NZ_JAAGRY010000030.1, read as the reverse complement.
GTCGACGCCCGCGGGCTCGCCGTGGTCTCTGACGACGGGGCGCTCATCGCCGCGATCGACGAGGCGCTCGCCGCGCAGCCCGATGTGCTCGCGAAGATCCGCGACGGCAAGGTGCAGGCCGCCGGCGCGGTCATCGGTGCGGTCATGAAGGCGATGCGCGGGCAGGCGGATGCCGCGCGCGTGCGCGAACTCGTGCTGGAGCGCGCCGCGCAGTAGCCCTTCACCGTCGGTCCTTCCCGTCGGTTCGCCGGCACCCGCCCCGTCGCCGGCGCGGGTGTCGGTGGCATCGACGACAATGGATGCGTGGGAAGAGGCGACGGATCGGGGCGGCGGGTGTCGCCCGACGACGCCGACGACACCGGCACCCGCATTCTGCACGTCGACATGGATGCGTTCTACGCGTCGGTCGAGGTGCTCGACAACCCGTCGCTCGCCGGCAAGGCGGTGATCGTCGGCGGCATGGAGGGGCGCGGCGTCGTCTCGAGTGCCAGTTACGAGGCGCGGCGCTTCGGCGTGCGCTCGGCGATGAACGTGGCGCAGGCGCTCCGCCTCTGCCCGCACGCGATCGTCGTGCCGCCGCACTTCGAGCGCTACTCCGCGCTGTCGCGCCAGGTGATGGCGATCTTCCACGACGTCACCCCGCTCGTCGAACCTCTCTCGATCGACGAGGCGTTCCTCGACGTCTCCGGCGCGCGGCGGCTGTGGGGCTCTCCGGGTGAGATCGCGCGCATGCTGCGGGCCCGCGTACGCGCCGAGACCGGGCTCGTCTGCAGTGTCGGCGTCGCCGGTACCAAGCACGTCGCGAAGATCGCCTCGACTCTCTCGAAACCCGACGGGCTGCTGATCGTGAGCGGGCCCGAGACGCAGGCGTTCCTCGCCGAACTCCCCGTGCGCGCCCTCTGGGGTGTGGGGCCGAAGGCCGCCGAGGCGCTCGAGGCGCGAGGCATCCATCTCGTCGCCGACATCCTCGCAACGCCCGAGCGCGTCATCGAACGGGCGCTCGGGGCGGCGGGCGGAGCGCGCATCTGGCAGCTCGCCCACGGCAGCGATCCGCGCGACGTCGAGACCGAGCGCGTCGAGAAGAGCATCGGCCACGAAGAGACCTTTCTGCACGACATCGCCGACCCGGCCGTGCTCCGCAGCGAGTTGCGCCGCCTCGCCGACCGCGTCGGGGCGCGTCTACGCAGCGGCGGGTGGGAGGCGCGCACGATCGCGCTGAAGCTGCGCTACGCCGACTTCACGACGCTCTCACGCGCGTCGAGCCTCGCCGAGCCCACCGACGTCGGCCAGCGCATCGGCGATGTCGCGATCGGACTGTTCGACGCGCTCGAGCTCACCCAGCCCGTGCGGCTGATCGGCGTGCGCGCCGAGAAGCTCCGCCCCGGCGGTTCGGCGATGGACGCCCTGTGGGATGACGACGAGGACTGGCGCCGCGTCGACGCCGCCCTCGACGGTGCGCGCGACCGATTCGGTGGCGGAGTGGTCACGCGTGCGAGCGTGCTCGGGCCGCGCCGCGACACCGGCGCCCTGCCGACCAACCCGCGCCTCCCGCCGGAGTGAGCGCTGTCGCCGTCGCGGTGCCGACCGGCACCGGCTACGGTGGGGGCATGCCTAACCTCGCACTCGAACTCGGCAAGCAGACCGCATCGATCGGCGTCACGAGCGTCTACGGCGAACAGCAAGACGTCGACGGCGTGCGCCTCATCCCCGTCGCGCTGACGTGGTCGGGCTTCGGCGCCGGCGAAGACGCGCCGGGCGGTGGCAGTGGCGGGGGCGGTGGCGGGGTCGCGATCCCCGTCGGCGCCTACATTCGCAAGGGCGATGATCTGCGCTTCGAGCCGAACATCATCTCGCTCGTCGCCGTGGGGATCCCCTTCGTGTGGGTCGCCGGGCGCGCCCTCAGCCGCATCATCCGTGCCCTCAAGAAGCACTGACCGCTTCGACGCCGCGATCACCGAGGCAGCGCGCCGCGTGCACGACGCGGCGGACGCGCTCTCGATCGACGGCGCGCGCGTGGCGGTACTGATCGACGGGCAGTCCGGCGCGGGCAAGACGACGCTCGCGGCGCTTCTGCGCGACGGGTGGCGCGGTCCCGTCGACGTCGTCGCCCTCGACGACGTCTACCCCGGCTGGGACGGCCTTGCCGCCGGTGCCGACGCCGCGCGCGAGCAGATCCTCGAACCGTGGGCGGCGGGGGAGTCCGCGCGCTGGAACCGGTGGGACTGGGCACGCTCGGCACCCGGCGACGAGATGCTCACGCGAGCGGATGCCTCGCTGATCATCGAAGGCTCGGGGGTGCTGACCGAGGCATCCGCTCCTCTCGCGGCGGTCCGAGTGTGGCTCGACTCGCCCGAGGCGACGCGCCGCGACCGCGCGCTCGCGCGCGACGGCGACACCTACCGGCCGTACTGGGATCGGTGGGCGGCGCAGGAGCGACAGCACCTCGAGCGGGATCACCCGCGCACGCTCGCCACCCTGGTGGTCGACGTCCCCTGACCGCGGGGGCGGGCGCGTCAGTCCTCGAGGGCCTGCAGCAGCCCCTCGAGTCGGAAGCCGAGCCAGTCGTACACGCCGAAGCGCGGGTCGTCGGGCCGCTCGTCGTCATCGTCGACGATGCCGAGCCGCGTCGCCATCACCAGGCGCACCGAGGTGAGAGTGCGCAGCCACGCCGAAACCGAGAGGTCGTCGAGCTCGACGACGAACGCGGAGTGCGCGTCGGCGTCGGCGACGTCGCCCGGGCGCAGCCGCACACCGTCGCGCCGCAGTGTCGAGAGCACGAGCGCCGCATCGTCGCGCCTACGGTCGAGCAGGTCGCCCTGCGTGAGCCGGCGGAACTCGTCGGACGCCGCGGCGTCGTCGCGGTAGGCATCGGGCACGAGGCGGGCGACGGCCTCATCGTCGATCGCGTCGTCGTCGACCGTCTCGGCGATGAGATCGGCGAACTGGTCGACCAGGTCGGTGAGGTGCGCCGCCTCGAGCATCGACATCTCCAGCAGCACCCGTGTCATGACCCGCCCTCTCGTACCGTGGCCCATAGGCCGTAGTCGTGCATCGCCTGCACGTGCAGTTCCATCTGTTCGCGCGCGCCCTCGGCGACGACCGCGTGACCCACGTGGTGCACCGCCAGCATGAGCTGCTCGGCTCGCTCGCGCGAGTAGCCGAAATAGGTGCGGAAGACGTGCGTGACGTAGCTCATCAGGTTGACCGGGTCGTTCCACACGACCGCCTGCCACGGGCCCGCCGTGGCGATGCTCTCATCGAGCCGAAGATCTTCGAGGGGGAGGGTCATGCCCACCCCAGTTCGTGCAGCCGCGCGTCGTCGATGCCGTAGAAGTGCGCGATCTCGTGCACGAGCGTCGTGTGCACCTCGTGGCGGAGCGCCTCGAGGTCGTCGCACACGTCGAGGTGCGGCTCGCGGTAGACGATGATGCGGTCGGGGAGATCGCCGACGCCGTACCGGTCGCGTTCGGTGAGCGCGAGGCCGTCGTAGAGGCCGAGCAGATCGAGCGAGCCGTCCTCGGGGCGATCCTCGACGACGAAGACGACATTGTCGAGGCCGTCGATCATCTCGTCGGGCAGCAGGTCGAGCTCTTCGGTGACGAGCGCATCGAATGCATCGGCATCCATCTCGATCATGCGAACCTCCCGGTGGGGGATTCCGTGGGGTGGCTAACGGGACTTGAACCCGCGACCCCCGCGACCACAACGCGGTGCTCTACCAACTGAGCTATAGCCACCATGTGCCCGTTTCCAGGCAACCAGACGATTGTATTACACCTCAGAGGCGTACGACGACACGGCGGCGGCCGCAGCCTCGCGCGCCTCGTCGCTCGTCGGCCCGGGCTCGGGAACGAAGACGGCCTGACGGTAGTACGCGAGCTCGCGGATCGACTCACGGATGTCGGCGAGCGCCCGGTGGCCGCCGTCTTTCGCGGGCGCGTTGAAGTAGGCGCGCGGGTACCAGCGCCGAGACAGCTCTTTCACGCTCGAGACATCCACGTTGCGGTAGTGCAACCACCGGTCTATGCGGGGCATGTACTTGGCGAGGAACATCCGGTCGGTGCCGATCGTGTTGCCGGCCAGCGGCGCCTTGCCCTCGGGGACGAAGCGCTGGATGTACTCGAGCGCCTCGAACTCTGCCTCGGCGAGGCTCACGCCGTGCGGGATCTCTTCGATGAGGCCCGAGGTCGTGTGCATGGCCGTCACGAACTCGCCCATGTGCGCGAGGGCCGAGTCGTCGGGCTTGATCACGATCTGGAAGCCCGGGTCGAGCGGGTTCAGCTCGAAATCGGTGACGACGATCGCGATCTCGACGAGTTCGTCGATCTCGAGGTCGAGACCCGTCATCTCGCAGTCGATCCAGACGAGACGATCGTTCTCCGCAGCGTTCACCATGCCGTTCATCCTAACGAGCGGTTCCGACGCGGCGGGGTCGGCGCAGTACTCTGGACGGGCGCCTCCGTAGCTCAGTGGAAGAGCAACGGCCTTCTAATCCGTCGGTCGCAGGTTCGAATCCTGCCGGGGGCACAGGTTCTGTTCGCGTCGGCGACGCCGGCGAGGGGTAGCGGCGGCGGCCGGCGCGGCGTAGCGTTCGCGGTGACGAGAGGAGTCACCATGAGCACCGTTTCGTCCGCTCTCTGGGTCGCCTACGGACCCGAAGGCAACGTCGTCGGCAGCATCCGCCGAGACGACGAGGGCTACACCGCGACGATCGCGGGGGCCGAGGCGAGCGTCGGCACCTATCCGACGATGGACATCGCCAAGAGCGCGCTGCACGGCCATCTGCCGCCCGGCGCGGACTGGCCCCGATTCACGCAGCACTGACCTCGGCGACGGCGCGGCGGCCCGCGCGGCGCCTGCGGTCGAACAGCGGCAGCGTGCGGTGCACGAGCGGTCCGATGCCGAGCGCGAAAATGATCGTGCCGATGCCGACGGTGCCGCCGAGTATCCATCCCGCGAGAAGAACGGATGCCTCGACGCCGAGCCGCGCCGCCCAGATCGGCCAGCCGAACCGCGCGTGCAAGCCCGTCATGAGCCCGTCGCGCGGACCCGGGCCGAAGTCGGCGCCGATGTAGAGCCCCGATGCGACGGCGACGAGCACCATGCCCGCGACGAAGACGATCAGTTGCAGGGCGAACCCGTCGACCGCCGGAGACACGGCGAGCGTGGCCTGCATGCTCGTACCGACGAGGAGGATGTTCGCGACCGTTCCGAGGCCCGGGCGCTGGCGCAGCGGAATCCAGAGCAGCAGCACGAGAAAGCCGACGATGTTCGTCACCCAGCCGATGCCGACGCCGGTCTGGCGCGAGATCCCCTGCGCGAACACGGTCCACGGGTCGAGGCCGATGCCGGCGCGCACCATGATCGCGCAGCCGGCGCCGTAGAGAACGAGGCCGACGAGCAGTTGCACGATGCGTGACGTCATGCCGACATTCCACCGCAGAATTGGACCACGTGTACCAGTCCAATCGTACTATCGTGGCCGCATGGACTCTCGGATCACCGCGCGCTCGCTCGCGGCGGCCCTCGGCGGGTGGCGCACGCGCGAACCCGCGTACGAGGCGCTCGCCGATGGCATCCGGCTGCTCTGCCTCGATAATCGCATCGCCGCGCGCACCGCCCTGCCGGCCGAGCGCGAGCTCGCCGCCGCCCTCGGGCTGAGCCGCACGACCGTGGCGACCGCCTACCGCAGTCTTCGCGAGACCGGGCACATCGAGAGTCTGCGGGGGTCGGGGAGTGTGACGCTGCCGCAGTCCGGGCGAGAGCCGGGGCGTGTCGCCACCCGCGACGGCGACATCGACCTGCAGCAGGCCAGCCCCGCGGCGTGGCCGGGGCTCGCCGGGGTGATGAGCGAAACCGCCGCGGATGCCGCGACGCTCGTCGCCCGCGCCGGGTACGAGACGCGCGGCGCGCTCGGCCTGCGCGAGGCGATCGCCGCGCGCTACTCGGCCGCCGGGGTACCGACGACGGCCGACGAGGTGATGATCACGACCGGCGCCCAGTCGGCCATCCACCTGCTGGCCCAGACGCTGCTGCGGCGCGGAGACCGCGCACTGATCGAGACGCCCACGTACCCGCACGCGGCAGAGGCACTGCGCGCGGCCGGAGCGCGGCTCGTGGGGGTGCCGGTGACGACGGAGGCCGGGTGGGACCTCGATCGCGCCGCCCAGGCGTTCGCCCGTGCCCTGCCGCGCCTCGCCTACCTCATGCCGAGGTTTCAGAACCCCACCGGTCGCTCGATGAGTGCGGCCGAGGAGCAGGTCTTCGCCGAGGGGGCGCGGCGGGCCGGCACCGTGCTCGTCGTCGACGAAACCACCGCCGAACTCGCCATCGACGAGGCTCCCGGTCTTCCAGAGGTGCGCGTGCTGCCCGGTGCGCCCGACGTCTCGCGGGTGCCGGGTGCGCCCGCCGCTGCGGTGTCGTTCGCAGACACCCCGGTGGTGCGGGTCGGGTCGCTCGGCAAGACGGTGTGGGGAGGATTGCGCATCGGGTGGATCAGAGCCGACGCCTCGCTCATCGACCGGCTCGTCGCCGCGCGGCCGGCGCGCGACCTCGGCACGCCCGAGTTCGAGCAGGCCGTCGCAACGCGCCTGCTGGCACGCATGCCCGAGGTGCTCGCCCAGCGATCGACGGTGCTGCGCGACGGCCGCGATGCCCTCGCCGATGCGCTCGGCGCCAGCCTGCCCGCCTGGCGGGTGCCTCAGGTGGCGGGCGGAGTCGCGATGTGGGTCGAGCTCGACGCGCCACTCAGCTCGGGGCTCGTGCTCGCGGCGCGAGCGCGCGGCGTGTATCTCTCCGCCGGGTCGCGGTTCGCGGTCGACGGAGCGCACGACCGGCACCTCCGCATCCCGTTCACGGCGCCGGCGGCAGACCTCCGCCGGGCCGTCGGCGTTCTCGCCCGTCTCTGGCCCGAGGTGCGCGCGGCGGCGCCCGTCGCGAGCATCGAGCCGTTCGGCGCGCTCGTCTGACGACGGTCGCGGGCGGCGCCCGCGCGCCGGGGCAACCGTGCGCCCGGGCATCCGTGCGCCTGCGCATCCATGCGCCGAGGCATCCGTGCGCCTGCGCGGGTTCTCATCGCAGATATCGCAGGCACTCGACGGCCTCGTCCGCGCTCCAGAATGCGCCGAGCGCTCGCAGCCGTGCCGATGCCAGATCGAAGCGCTCGGCGTGGAATCGCGTGCCGCCGGGTTGTACTTCCGTCCGCAGGTGGCCGATCACCCGGCCCGTGCGATCGAGTACACGCCAGCGCGTGCTCGACACGGCGCGCAGGGTGACGCCGCGCACGCGCACGGCCGGTCCATTCTGTGTCGTGAGATTCATCTGCTGCCTCCCACCCCGAACATAGATTCGACCTCCGACATCGTCCGCTCATCGCCTCCTCCCCAGTTCGGCATTCTCGTCAGCTGTCCACATTCGGGCGCGAACGGGCACGGGCCGCACCGGGCCGACGCCAAGCTGGGCGTGCTCCGGCACCCGGATGGGCACGCGGGTGCCGGAGCAGGGGACTGCGGAGATGCCGCAGCCCGCATCGCGAAAGGACGACCCGTCATGTCAGATCTCATCGCCATCACCGGCAACCTCACCTCACCCCCGACGCGGCACGACGTCGCAGGGGGAGTCGCCATGGTCACCTTCGGGTTGGCCAGCACCGAGCGCCGCTTCGAGAACGGCACGTGGCACGACGTGCACACGAACTTCTACAACGTCTCGGTGTTCCGAAAGCTCGCCGAGCACGCCTACGCCTCGCTCGAGAAGGGGCAGCGCGTCATCCTCTCGGGCAAGCTCAAAGTGCGGCACTGGGAGGCGAACGGGCGCACCGGAACGAGCGTTGATCTCGAGGCGACGAGCATCGGTCCCGACCTGATGTTCGGCGTCGCCACGTTCGTCAAAGACGGGCGCGCCGCAGAATCGAGCGGCAACGGCCCCGATGCGCGCGCCGCGGCCCCCGACGAGTGGGCGCAGAGCACGGACGTCGATCACGCCACCGGTGAGCTGGTCGAGCCGTCGGACTCGGGCTTCGCGACCTCGGGCGGCGGCGACGCGACCGGCGACGACGCACGAGCCGACGAGCGTTCGCTCGTCGCCGCCGGCGGGTGGGGTGCGCCCTCGCAGTCGGAGGAGGCTCCGTTCTGACGGGCGAGCGAGCGCGGCGAGTCGGCCGCGCGCGGGCGGCCCGCCTAGACTCGACGGGTGCGCCGCTCCGCCTCTTCCCCGCGCCGACTCACCGCGCTCGGTTCCCTGGTGATCGTCGGCGTGCTCAGCTTCGTTGCGTGCACACCCACGCCGACCCCGACGTCCACGCAGACCACCGCTGCGCCCACGGCGACGCCCACCCCCACGCCCACGGGACCGGCACTGGTGCCCGACGGCTCGGCAGAAGACAACCTGCCGCTGTTCGCCCAGGTCGTGAACACGGTCGCCGCCACCGATGCCCGCGCGCAGGGACGCGCCTACATCGATGCGCTCGTGGCGGCCGGGTTCCCGAAGGCGCAGATGCAGGTCACGAACGACCTCACGACGGTCGGCAACCCCGCCGACTCGATCCAGTTCTCGGTGAAGTGGGCGGGCGAATGCCTCGTCGGCCAAGTCGGCCCCTCGACGCCTGCTCCGACGGCGCTCGTGCTGCCGCTCGTTCCCGGCGACACGTGCCTGATCGGCCAGACGAGGCCCATCGACTGGTGAGAACCGGTGGCGAGCCCGACACGGGTCGCCGCGTAGACTTGGCGCGTTATGGCCGAATACATCTACTCCATGGTCCGTGCCCGCAAAGCGGTGGGCGAGAAGCTGATCCTCGACGACGTCACGATGTCGTTCCTGCCGGGAGCGAAGATCGGCATGGTCGGGCCGAACGGCGCCGGAAAGTCCACGATCCTCAAGATCATGGCCGGCCTCGATCAGCCCTCCAACGGCGAGGCGAAGCTCACCCCGGGCTTCACCGTCGGCATTCTCATGCAAGAGCCCGAGCTCGATGAAACCAAGACGGTGCTGGAGAACATCCAGGACGGCGTCGCCATCAAGGGCAAGCTCGACCGTTTCAACGAGATCTCGGCACTCATGGCCGACCCCGACGCCGACTTCGACGCGCTGCTGGCCGAGATGGGCGTCCTGCAAGAAGAGATCGACGCCGCCGACGGCTGGGACCTCGACTCCCAGCTCGAGCAGGCGATGGATGCCCTGCGCACGCCTCCCGGCGACGAGCCGGTCACCAAGCTCTCGGGTGGTGAGCGCCGCCGCGTCGCGCTCGCCAAGCTGCTGCTGCAGAAGCCCGATCTGCTGCTCCTCGACGAGCCCACCAACCACCTCGACGCCGAGAGCGTGCTCTGGCTCGAGCAGCACCTGCAGTCGTACAAGGGTGCCGTCATCGCGATCACCCACGACCGGTACTTCCTCGACAATGTCGCCGAGTGGATCGCCGAGGTCGACCGCGGCCGCCTGATCGGCTACGAGGGCAACTACTCGACCTACCTCGAGAAGAAGGCCGAGCGCCTCGACATCCAGGGAAAGAAGGACGCCAAGCTCGCCAAGCGCCTCAAGGACGAGCTCGAATGGGTGCGTTCCTCGGCGAAGGGCCGCCAGACCAAGTCGAAGGCCCGTCTCGCGCGCTACGAAGAGATGGCGGCCGAGGCCGAGCGCACGCGCAAGCTCGACTTCGAAGAGATCCAGATCCCCGCGGGCCCGCGCCTGGGCAGCGTCGTGATCGAGGCGAAGAAGCTGCAGAAGGGCTTCGGCGACCGTTCGCTCATCGACGGGCTGAGCTTCAGCCTGCCGCCGAACGGCATCGTCGGCGTGATCGGCCCGAACGGCGTCGGCAAGACGACCCTGTTCAAGACGATCGTCGGTCTCGAGCCGCTCGACGGCGGCGACCTCAAGGTCGGCGAGACCGTGAAGATCAGCTACGTCGACCAGAGCCGCGCCAACATCGACCCCAACAAGACCCTGTGGGAGGTTGTCTCGGACGGCCTCGACATCATCACGGTCGGCAAGACCGAGATCCCCTCGCGCGCCTACGTCTCGAAGTTCGGCTTCAAGGGCCCCGACCAGCAGAAGAAGGCCGGCGTGCTGTCGGGTGGTGAGCGCAACCGCCTGAACCTCGCGCTCACCCTCAAGGAGGGCGGCAACCTGCTCCTCCTCGACGAGCCGACCAACGACCTCGACGTCGAGACGCTCTCGTCGCTCGAGAACGCGCTGCTCGAGTTCCCCGGCTGCGCCGTGGTCATCACCCACGACCGGTGGTTCCTCGACCGCATCGCGACGCACATCCTCGCCTACGAGGGCACCGACGACAACCCCGACCAGTGGTACTGGTTCGAGGGCAACTTCGAGGCCTACGAGGCGAACAAGATCGAGCGCCTCGGCCCCGACGCGGCCAACCCGCACCGCTCGACGCACCGCAAGCTCACGCGTGACTGAGCGCATCCACGTTCCGATCCACCTGCGGTGGGGCGATCTCGACGCGTTCAACCACGTCAACAACGCGACGATGTTGAAGCTGCTCGAAGAGGCGCGCGTGCGGGTGTTCTGGTCGCCGATCGTCGGCGAGCAGGCACCCGACACCGCGGTGATCGAGGCGGGGTTGGATGCCCGTGAACTGACCCTCATCGCACGGCAGGAGATCGAATACCTCGCACCCGTGCCCTACCGGCGCGACCCGCTCGACGTGCAGATGTGGTTCGGCAAGCTCGGCGGATCGAGCGTCGAGGTCTGCTACGAGGTGTACAGCCCGGCCACCGACGATGACCAGACGCTCTACGCCCGGGCATCCTCGTCGGTCGTGCTCGTCGATGCGGCGACCTTCCGGCCGACGCGTCTGTCGAACGAGATGCGCGCGGCCTGGGCGCCGCACCTCGGCGAGCCGATCGTCTTCAGCCGGCGCTGACGGGCGTCGCCGCTCAGGCCTCGCTTGCCGGGCCGGCGTCGGAGGCATCGGGCACGCGCACCATGATCTCTTGCGCGACGGTGGCCACCAGGTCGCCGTCGCGGGTGAAGATGCGGCCGGTCGCGAGGCCACGCCCGCCGCGCGCGCTCGGCGACTCCTGCGCGTAGAGCAACCACTCGTCGACGCGCGCGCGGCGGTGCCACCACATGGCGTGGTCGAGGCTGGCGACTTTCAGTCCGGGCTGGGCCCAGGCCACACCGTGCGCGCGCAGTACCGGTTCCTGGATCGTCAGGTCGCTCGTGTAGGCGAGCACCGCGCGGTGCAGGGCCGGGTCGTCGCCGATCGTGCGCCGCGTGCGAAACCACACGTTCTGCTGCGGCACGTGCGGGCCGGGCACCTGCTCGTAGATCGCCCCCTCGGCGTGCACCACCTCGATGGGGCTCTCGCTGATGAGTCGCCGCGACAGCGGATGCAGGCGTGACGCTCCGACTCTCTCGAGCGCCTCTTCGGGGGACAGCACGCCCTCGGGTGCGGGCGATTGATGCTCGAGGCCGGGGTCTTCTCGCTCGAACGACGAGATCATCGAGAAGATCGGCACGCCGTGCTGGTAGGCCTGGGTGCGGCGCGTCGAGAACGACCGTCCGTCGTGGATGCGGTCGACCGAGAGGGTCAGCCCGGTGGAGGAGTCGCCCGGTCGCAGAAAGTAACCGTGCATCGAGTGCGGCACCCGGTCGTCGTCGGTCGTGCGGTCGGCGGCGATGATCGCCTGCGCGAGCACCTGTCCGCCGAAGATGCGCCCGGTGGGCATGGGGTGCGAAGAGCCGGTGAAGATGTCTTCGGTGGTGCGCGCGGCGCTCGAATCGAGGTCGAGCACGTCGAGCATGAGCCCGACGGGGTCGGTGACCGCCGGGTGCGGGTGCTCGGTCGCCGTCGACGAGGGTTCTTCGGGCGAGCCGTTCTCGGCGGCGGGGGCGGGTTCGCGCACGGTGCTCCTGTCGTCAGCGGGCGACCGGTTCGCGGCCAGGCGGCGCGGTCGCTTGGTAGTTTAGGGCGGATGTCGCAACGCCTGCTTTTTCCCGACGCGCCCACCGCGGCCGACGTGCTCACCTTCTCGGGCCGCGCGGCGCCCCTGGGAGACGGCGCGATCCGCCTGAAGGCTCAGAACGGCACGCTCGTCGTGACGGCGGCGCCGCTCGCGCCGCGCACCCTGCTCGAATCGACCCCCACCGTGCTCGGTATGCGCGCGGTGCGCGTCGACCCCGAGCTGGTGTGCGACCTCGTCGTCGAGGCGCAGTCTCTGACCGCGTCAGACGACCCGGCGGCGCTGCAACTGCCCGATTCTGCCGTGACGGCCACGTGGGCGGGCGTGTCGCCGCCGCGCGCCGGCTGGACCGACGACGGCGCGATCGCCGCCGCGGTGCTCGCCGAGCGCGCGCAGTGGGGGATCGCCGCGGTCGCCGAGGGTGTGCCCACGGCTGCCGGTGACGACGCCGTGCACGCGGTGCGGTCAGCCGTCTGGGGCGCCGCCGACGACGCATTGGGCGGCTTGCCGAGGGGCGTCGCGTTCGCGGCGTTCGCCCTCGGGTTCATCGCCGGCGAAGAGACGGCGCTCGTGCGCCGCAACGGCCCCTGGACGCGCGTCTCGCTCGCCCGCGGGCATGTGCTGACCCGCGGCACCGTCCGCTCCGGCCTGACCGCCGTACGCGCCACCGGCGGCGCCTGACCCGGTCCCGCGCGCTCCGGCGCGTCGCCCCGCGTCGTGGCGCCCCCGCGCCGCTCGCACCTCCCAGCCCTCACCCACTTCGCCGAGCCGCCACGATTTGTGCGAACCGGCATGATTCGGCGCACCGAATCGTAGCGGCTCGACCAAAACGTGGCGGTTCGGCGAGAGGAGTGCAGGACAGGACGGGGCGCAGGGCGGGGCAGGGGCGGGGTCAGAGGGCGGCGGCGGCGCGGCCGGCGACGCGGCCCGAGAAGAGGCATCCGCCGACGAAGGTGCCCTCGAGTGCGCGGTAGCCGTGCACGCCGCCCCCGCCGAAGCCCGATGCCTCTCCGGCGGCGTACAGGCCCGGCACCGGGGCGCCGCCCGGGCCGAGTGCGCGCCCCGACAGGTCGCTCTCGATGCCGCCGAGCGACTTGCGGGTGAGCACGTGCAGCTTCACCGCGATGAGCGGGCCGTTCGCGGGATCGAGGATGCGGTGCGGCGCGGCCGTGCGGATGAGCTTGTCGCCCCGGTAGGCGCGCGCCGAGCGCAGCATCGCGATCTGCGCGTCTTTCGTGAACTCGTTGCTCATCTCGCGATCGCGCGCCTCGACCTCGCGCCGCACGCGCGCGCCGTCGAGCGCGTCGCCGCCGGGGAGGGCGCGCATGCCGTCGATGAGCTCGTCGAGCGTCCGCCGCACGACGAAGTCGGCCCCGTGGTCGAGGAACGCCTGCACCGGCCCCGCGGCGCCCTTGCCGAGGCGCGAGCGGACGAGCAACGCCACGTCTTTGCCGGTGAGGTCGGGGTTCTGCTCGCTGCCCGAGAGCGTGAACTCCTTCTCGACGATCTTCTGCGACAGCACGAACCACGAGTGGTCGTACCCGGTCTGCCGCAGGTGCGCGAGCGTGCCGAGCGTGTCGAAACCGGGGAACAGCGGCACGGGCAGGCGCGAGCCGGTGGCATCCAGCCAGATCGACGACGGCCCGGGCAGAATGCGGATGCCGTGCTGCGGCCAGATCGGATCCCAGTTCTGGATGCCTTCGACGTAGTGCCACATGCGGTCGCCGTTGATCAGCCGCGCGCCGGCGGCTTCGGAGACGGGCTGCATCGACCCGTCGACGTAGGCGGGAACGCCCGTGATCATGTGCTCGGGAGGCGTGCCGAGACGTGCGGGCCACTGCCGGCGCACGAGATCGTGGTTGCCGCCGATGCCGCCCGAAGCGACGATCGTCGCCGCCGCGGTCACCTCGAACGCGCCGACGACCTCGCGCGACGTCGCGGCGCCGCGTTGCGCGTGCGACGGCGCCAGAACGTCGCCCGAGGCGCCGGTGACGGTGCCGTCGGCGGTGACGAGCGCGGTCACCCGGTGGCGGGGGAGGATCGTCACCCGGCCCTCCGCTTCGGCGCGCTCGACCTCGGCCTGGAACGGCGCGACGATCCCCGGCCCCGTGCCCCACGTGATGTGGAAGCGGGGCACCGAGTTCCCCGGCCCGGTGGCGGTGTAGCCGCCGCGCTCGGCCCAGCCGACGACGGGGAAGAACCCGACGCCCTTCTCACGCAGCCACGCGCGCTTCTCGTGGTGCGCGAAGTCGAGATACGCCTCGGCCCACTGGCGCGGCCAGTGGTCGTCGTCGCGGTCGAACCCGGCGGTGTCGAACCAGTCCTGACGTGCGAGCTCGATCGAGTCGTGGATGCCCATGCGGCGCTGCTCGGGCGAGTCGATGAAGAACAGGCCGCCGAACGACCAGAAGGCCTGCCCGCCGAGGTTCTCGCGCGTCTCTTGATCGACGATCACGACGCTCTTGCCCGCGGCGGCGGCTTCGGCGGCGGCGACGAGACCCGCGAGGCCCCAACCGATCACGAGCACATCGGCGCGGTGCGCGTCGGCGCGGTGCGAAGAGGGGGTGGGAGAGGGCATGACGACTCCTTTGTCGCTGGGGGGATGCTGCGTCTGCTCAGGCCGTGTCGGGGTGCACGGTGAGCGGCGCCGACGACGCGGGGCGCGTCGGTCCGATGCCGCGCGGCTCGAAGGTGTTCACCATCGCGTACGCGGCGCGTTCCAGATAATCCCACAGCGTCGCCTCGTGCAGCGGCGACAGGCCGAGCTCGTCGACGGCGGTGCGCATGTGCGCGAGCCAGCGGTCGCGCGCGTCGGGGTCGATGTGGAACGGGTTGTGCCGCATGCGCAGGCGCGGGTGGCCGCGCTGCTCGCTGTAGGTCGTCGGCCCGCCCCAGTACTGCTCGAGAAAGAGCGTGAGCCGCACCGCTGCGGGCCCGAGGTCTTCTTCGGGATACATCGGCTTCAGCACCTCGTCGGTCGCGACGCCGCGGTAGAACGCGTCGACGAGGCGCACGAACGTGTCGTGACCCCCGACCGCGTCGTAGAAGCTCTGCGGCTCGGGATCGGTCACGAGGTGGCTCCCGTCGAATCGTCATCGGGCGACGTGGGGCGGGTGGATGCCTCGGTGGGGGATGCCTCGTCGGCGGCGCCGCTCTTCCCTGTGGCACCCTTCGATGTCGACGCAGAGGTCGACGCAGACGACGCCCGTGGCTTCTTCGGTGCGGCCGCGTCGGTCGGCCCTGTTTCGGCCCGCTCGGCCTGCTGCGCGGACGTCGACCCGCCCTTGCGGGGCTTCCAGATGGCCTTACCGTCGGCGTTCGCCGACGCCGCGCCGGCCGTCGCGACGGGCGTGGGCCGCGTGCGGGGCGGGTTCGCGCCGCGGACGCGCTGCGCACCCTCGAGGCCCACGAGCGTGACGGTGTTGAGCGAGGGCAGTTCGACGCCGAGCTCGTCGACGGCGCGCTTGAGGCGCATGCGCAGTTCGCGGGCGACGTCGTCTTTCGCGTTCGCGCGGGTCTTCATGACCAGGCGGATCACGAGCGCATCGCCGGCGATCGACTCGAGACCCCAGACCTCGGGCTGCTCGATGACGCGGGTGCGCCACTTCGGGTCTTTCGCGAGCGACTTCGCCGCGCCGAGCATGGTCTTCTCGACCTCGTCGATGTCGACGTCGGCGGGCACCGCGAGGTCGATGATGACCCGCGACCAGCCCTGCGACATGTTGCCGATGCGGGTGATCTCGCCGTTGCGCACGTACCAGAGGGTGCCGTTGACGTCGCGCACGTGCGTGACGCGCACGCTCACGTATTCGACGATGCCGGTGGCGAGCCCGAGGTCGACCACGTCGCCGATGCCGACCTGGTCTTCGGCGACGATGAAGATGCCGTTGAGCACGTCTTTGACGATGTTCTGCGCGCCGAAACCGAGCCCGGCGCCGATCGCCGCCGACAGCAGGGTGAAGGATCCTGCGACGCCGGGGGCGAGCACGTTGACGATCATCAGCGCGGCGATGATCACGAGCGTCACATTGACGATGTTCTGCAGGATCGACCCGAGAGTGCGGGTGCGCTGCACGAGCCGCATCGAGGCGAGAGGGGAACGCTCGAGTGCCTGCGTGTCGTCGACGTTGGCCTTGGTCTTCGCGCCCGACACGATGCGGTCGACGACCCGGCGGATCACGAGGCGCAGCACCCACGACGCGAGCATCGCGCCCACGATGATGAGGGCCACGGCGAGCAGGTTCATCCCGGCTTCGCCGAGCCAGGTCAGGATCTTCTGCCACAGATCGGGGTCGGCGATCGCGGGCGTTTCGCCCGGGTGGAGGTCAGTGCGCCAGATCATCGCTCCGATCCTAACGACCGACCCTGTGGCGCGGATGAGCGGGGGCGCACGCGGAGGGAACCCGACGCGCGCCGCCCGACCCGCTCACGCGTCGCGGGTGCGCAGCGCCGCCCACGCGCCGAGGAGCAGCGCCGCCGGCCACGCCGCGAGCGTGAGGATGCCCCGCAGCACGTCGTCGCCCGCCGGTGTCGTCGCCATCTGCGCCGCCGCCATCGGCAGATACTGGCCGAGGTCGACGATCCACTGCCAGCTCTCACCGGCGAACACGAACATGTTGAGGACGATCGGCAGCACGAACAGCACGCCGACGGTCGCCGCGATCGCGCCGGCGCCGTTGCGGATGGTGAAGCCGAAGCCCAGGCCGATCAGCGCGAACATCGCCATCGCGAACACTCCCGCCCCGAGCGGAACCCACGACTGCGCGGCATCCGACCAGTCAATCCCGGCACCACCCAGGATCGGCGCGGTGAGCAGGATCGCGACGAGGTAGGTGAGCGCGGTCGCGAGGGCCATCACGACGGCCACGACGATCGCCTTCGCGCCGAGCACCGCACCGCGGTGTGGCTCGGCGGTGAAGGTCGAGCGGATCATGCCGGTCGAGTACTCACCGGTGACGGCGATCGCGCCCAGAATGCCCGCGACGAGCATCGTGAACTGCATCGGCATGACGATCGTCATCACGGGGGCGAGTCCCCCGCCGAAATCGCGCGAGGCCGAAGCCATCATCAGCGAGATCGCGAGCGACAGGGCGACGGTCACGCCGAGCGACCACCACGTCGAGCGCAGGGTCAGCAGCTTCATCCATTCGCTGCGCACGACGCGCCCGAACGACAACCGATAGGGGGAGGCGGGGCGTGCCGGGCGCGGCGCCGCCGCCGCGTCGACGGTGGCATCCACGGGTGCTGCGGCGGTCATGCGATCTCCTTCGACTGGTACTGGACCGACCCCTCGGTGAGGGCCATGTAGGCCTCTTCGAGCGATCCGGTGCGGGGGGTGAGCTCGTGCAGCGCGATTCCGCGCGCGGCGGCGAGGTCGCCGATCGCGGCGGCCGGCAGCCCGGTGACGCGCAGGGTGCCGTCGGCGACGCTCTCGACCGCGACGTGGCCACCGCCGCTCGGACCGCTCGCCTGCAGGGCGGCGGCGAGCTCGGCGGGCTGCGGAGTGCGCACGACGACTTCGTTCGCCGTCCAGGCCGCGACGAGCTCTCCGAGCGGCGCGTCGGCGAGCACGCGGCCGCGCCCGAGCACGATCACGTGGTCGGCGGTCTGCGCCATCTCGCTCATGAGGTGGCTCGAGAGCAGCACCGTGCGCCCCTCGCGGGCGAGGTGCCGCACGAACTCGCGCACCCAGCGCACGCCTTCGGGGTCGAGCCCGTTGACGGGCTCGTCGAGGATCAGCGTTCCCGGGTCGCCGAGCAGCGCGGCGGCGATGCCGAGGCGCTGCCCCATGCCGAGCGAGAACTTGCCGGCGCGCCGGCGTGCGACGCTCTCGAGTCCGGTGAGGGCGATCACCTCGTCGACACGGCTGTTGGGGATGCCGTGGGTCGCGGCCATGGCGCGCAGGTGCGCCCGCGCGGAGCGGCCCGTGTGCACCGCCTTGGCATCCAGCAGCACGCCGACCTCGGTCAGCGGCGTGCGGCTCTGCGCGTAGCGGCGACCGCCGACGGTGACACTGCCCGCGCTCGGGGCGTCGAGGCCCACGATCATCCGCATGGTCGTCGACTTTCCCGCCCCGTTGGGGCCGAGAAAGCCCGTGACGAGCCCCGGTCGCACCGTGAACGAGACGTCATCGACGGCGGTGGTGGATCCGTATCTCTTCGTGAGGCGTTCGGCGACGATCATGCTTCGATGCTACGCGGCGGGCCGTCGCGGGCGCGTCCACCGTGAGGAGGAGATACGACGGGCGGGTGTCGTCCAGAAGGATGACACCCGCCCGCCGATCGATCCGGTCTACTGCGCGTCGCGCTCCTGCACGGCGAGCGCCCGCTCGACGCCCGCGAGGTTCTCGCGCACGAGGCGGCGGAGCGCCGCGGGGGCGTCCTGGTGCTCGGCGAGCCACGCGCGGGTCGCATCGCGGAGCGCCGCGCTCGCGAGCGGCGCCGGGTAGAGCCCGATGATGAGGTACTCGGCGATGTGGTACGTGCGGCTCTCCCACACCGGCAGCAGCATGTCGAAGTACGGCGCGACGAACGCGCCGAGCGCGTCGACGCCCGCAGGGTGCACGAACCCGGCCGAGGCCGCGCGCACGACGGTGTTCGGCAGGTCTGCCGTGTCGACGAGCGAGGCCCAGGCGAGACGCTTGGATGCCTCGTCGGGCAGGGCCGCCTTCGCCTGCGCGGCGAACTCGCCGCCCTTCGAGGTGTTGTCGGCGGCGAGCGCGGCGTCGATGTCGGCGCCCGTGACGAGCCCGCCCGCGGCGAGCGAGACGAGCAGCGCCCACGACAGGTCGGCATCGATCTCGAGGCCCTCGAGGACCGTGTCGCCGGTGCGGAGCGCCCGCACCTGCTCCCACTGCGCCGGAGTGGCCGCGGCGCTCGCGAAGCCCGTGACGAACTGCAGCTGGCTGTCGCTGCCGGCCTCGGCCGCCTGCGCCAGCGCCCAGAGGCCGTCGGCGACCTTCTCGCGCGTGGCGGTGCGCTTCTCGGGGGCGACGTACGAGTTCGCGGCGAGCTGCAGCTGGCCGAGTGTCGTCCGCACCGTCGTCGACTCGGTCTCGGCGCCGATGTTGCGGAGCACCAGGTCGACGTAGTCGGATGCCGAGGCCTCCGCATCACGCGTCTGATCCCACGCCGCACCCCAGACGAGGGAGCGCGCGAGCGGGTCGGCGATGCCGCCGAGGTGGGCGATCGCGGTCTCGAGCGAGCGGGTGTCGAGACGGATCTTCGCGTAGGCGAGGTCTTCGTCGTTGAGGAGCACCAGGTCGGGCTGGGCGAGGCCGGTGAGCTCGGGCACCTCGGTGAGGTCGCCGTCGACGTCGAGCTCGATGTGGTGCGTGCGCACCAGGGCGTCGCCGTCGAGGCTGTAGAACCCGACGCCCAGGCGGTGCGGGCGGATCGTCGGGTAGTCGGCGGGCGCCGTCTGCACGATCGCGAAGCGTGTGATCTTGCCCGAGGCATCCGTCTTGATCTCGGGGGCGAGCGTGTTGACGCCCGCCGTCTCGAGCCACTTCTTCGACCACGTGCCGAGTTCGCGCCCGCTCGTGGCCTCGAGCTCGACGAGCAGGTCGGCGAGCTCGGTGTTGCCGAAGGCGTGCTTCTGGAAGTACGCGCCGACGCCCGCGAAGAACTCCTCGATGCCGACCCAGCTGGTGAGCTGCTTGAGCACCGACCCGCCCTTGGCGTAGGTGATGCCGTCGAAGTTCACCTCGACGTCGTGCAGGTCGTTGATCTCGGCGACAACGGGGTGGGTCGAGGGCAGCTGGTCCTGACGGTACGCCCAGGTCTTCTCCATCGCGTTGAAGGTCGTCCAGGCGCCGGTCCACTCGGTGGCCTCGGCGGTCGCGATGGTCGAGGCCCACTCGGCGAACGACTCGTTGAGCCAGAGGTCGTTCCACCACTTCATGGTCACGAGGTCGCCGAACCACATGTGCGCGAGCTCGTGCAGGATCGTGACGACGCGGCGCTCCTTGACGGCGTCGGTGACCTTCGAGCGGAAGACGTAGGTCTCGGTAAAGGTGACGGCCCCGGCGTTCTCCATCGCGCCCGCGTTGAACTCGGGCACGAACAGCTGGTCGTACTTCGCGAACGGGTACGGGTAGCCGAACTTCTCCTCGTAGTACGCGAAGCCTTCGCGGGTCTTGTCGAAGATGTAGTCGGCGTCGAGGTGCTGCCACAGGCTCTTGCGGCCGTAGACGCCGAGGGGGATCACGCGGCCCGACGCGCTCGTGAGCTCCGAGAAGGTCGCCTCGTAGGGGCCCGCGACGATCGCGGTGATGTACGACGAGATGCGCGGGGTGGGCTCGAACTCCCACGTCGCCGCGCCGTCGCCGGCGGCCACAGGCTCGGGGGTGGGCGAGTTCGAGATCACCTTCCACGCCTCGGGCGCGGTGATCGTGAAGCGGAACGTCGCCTTCAGGTCGGGCTGCTCGAACACCGCGAACACGCGCCGAGAGTCGGGCACCTCGAACTGCGAGTAGAGGTACACCTCGCCGTCGACTGGGTCGACGAAGCGGTGCAGGCCCTCGCCGGTGTTGGTGTAGAGGCAGTCGGCCACGACGACGAGCTCGTTGTCGGCCGCGAGGCCGTCGAGCGCGATGCGCGAGTCGGCGAACGCCGAAACATCGACCGGCGCGCCGTTCAGGGTGATCTCGTGCACCTCGCGCGCGATGAGGTCGATGAAGGTCGACGCGCCGTCGGTGGCGGTGAAACGCACGACCGTGCGCGAGCGGAACATCTCGGCGCCGGTCGTCAGGTCGAGGGCGACGTCGTAGCTCTCGGTCGAGACGACCGCGCGACGCTCCTGCGCTTCGATGCGGGTGAGGTTCTGTCCAGGCACTGCGATTCTCCCAAGGGTGAGGGCGGGATGCCGCGGACCGGCGCTGCTGGCGCCGACGGCAACTGGTCAAGCCTACGGCGTCGGCGCGCTCTGCTCGCGTCTGACGTGGTCGCGCGCGTGCGCGATCGCCGTGGGAAGGTCGTTGTACAGATGGTGGTGGTGTCTCAGTGCCCCGAGCACCCCGACGGTGCGGAACAGGCTTTCGTGCCGGGCCTGCACGCCTTTGATGAGCACCGTGATGCCGCGCGCTTCGAGGGCCTGCACCATGTCGCCGAGCATGCGCGCGCCCGTCGCGTCGACGAGTTCGAGCTGGCTCATGCGCAGCACGACGACCGAGACGTCGGTGACCGATTGGATCTCTTCGAACACGCGATCGGCGGCGGCGAAGAAGAGCGGACCGTCCAGCCGCAGGATCGCGATGCGCTCGTCGCCCTCCTGGCGCGGGGCGGCGACCGCCTCACGGTGCACCGACGACGAGCGCGAGAGGCTCCGGAGCGCCACGATGCCCGCGAGCACGACCCCGATGATGACGGCGACGATGAGGTCGAACGACACGGTGATCACCGCCGTCACGACGAACGCGAGCGCGTCGGCGCGGGTGGAGCGCAGGATCGCGCGCACGGTTCCGGCGTGCACCATGCGCACGGCCGTCACCATCAGCACACCGGCGAGCGCGGCGAGCGGGATCATGCCGACGGGGCCCGAGGCGGCGAGCACGACGACCAGCAGCACGACGGCGTGGAAGATCGCCGCGATGCGCGACCGGCCCCCCGAGCGCACGTTCACCGCCGTGCGGGCGATCGCGCCGGTCGCCGGCATGCCGCCGAACAGCGCCGATCCGATCGAGGCGATGCCCTGTCCGACGAGTTCGCGGTCGGGGTCGAAGCGCCCCGTGTCGGCCATCGAGGCGGCGACGCGCCCCGACAACAGCGACTCGACGGCGGCGAGCGCTGCGACGGTGGCGGCGGCGGGCAGGAGCGCTCCGAGCGCAGTGGGGTCGAGCGCGGGGAGGCTGGGTGCGGGGAGCCCGGCCGGCAGTGCGCCGATGCGGGTCAGCGGATTCGGGATCACGAGCGCGAGCAGGCTGACGACGACGATGCCGACGAGCGACCCGGGGATCGCGGCGTGGATGCGGGGTGCGAGCAGCATGCACGCGGCGACGATCAGAGCGGCGGCGACAGCCCAGACGAGGTAGCCGGGGTCCGCCGCGAGCAGGGACTGCACGGCGGCGACGAGCGCGTTCGAACTGTGCCCCGGCAGTGTGGTGGCGGCGGTGAGCTGAGGCACCTGCTGCAAGAAGATGATCACGGCGATGCCGAGGGTGAACCCCTCGATCACGGGCCACGGGATCACCGAGACGGCCCGGCCGAGCCCGAGCGCACCCGCGGCGAGCACGATCACGCCGGCGATGAGGGTCACGGTGACCACGGCGCCCGCGCCCTGCGCCGCGACGATCGGGGCGAGCACCACGACCATCGCCCCGGTCGGGCCCGACACCTGCACGTTCGAGCCGCCGAAGACGGCGGCGAGCACACCCGCGACGATCGCGGTGACGAGGCCCGCTTCGGCAGACATCCCCGAGCTCACCCCGAACCCGAGGGCGAGGGGGAGCGCGACGATGCCGACCGTGAGCCCCGCCAGCAGGTCTCCGCGCCACGTGCGCGGCACGTCGCGGTAGTCGGCGCGAGAGGGCAGCAACCGGAGCGCGCCGCGTCCGACGCGTCGGGCTGCGCCCGCGATCGTGCTGACCCCGCTCATGCGCGTGCCGCGGCGTCGACCGCGGGGGCCGCGGGTGCGGCCGAGACGGGTGCGAGGGGGAGCGCCGGCAGTGCGCGGGCGTCGTCGAGCAGGTCGCCGTCGGCGGCGAGGATGCCGAGCAGCAGCTCTCGGGCCGCCGTGAGCAGGGTCGCCACCCGCGGGTCGGCGAGCCGGTAGTAGACGTGGCTGGCGCGGCGCTCCGACGTGACGAGGCGGTGACGGCGCAGCACCGAGAGGTGCTGGGAGAGGTGGGATGCCTCGAGCCCGGTCTCGCTCTGCAGTGCGGCGACGCTCACTTCGCTCTGGCCCGCGAGCAGTTCGAGCAGACGGATGCGGAAGGGGTGCGCCAGTCCTTTGAAGAGGTTCGCCTTCACCTCGTAGAGCGGGCGCTCGGCGTGACTTAGTGGCATGATGAAAACATCATATCGCGCTCCGCGACCGGTACCGCGCTCCTAGGATGGGGGCATGCGCATCCACATCGCGACCGATCACGCGGGCCTCGAGTTCTCGACGCAGCTGCAGCACCATCTCGCCGAGCAGGGTCACGACGTCGTCGACCACGGCCCGATCGAGTTCGACCCGCTCGATGACTATCCGGCCTTCTGCATCCGCGCCGCCCAGGCCGTCATCGCCGACCAGTCGGCCGGCACGCCCGCCCTCGGCATCGTGTTCGGCGGGTCGGGCAACGGCGAGCAGATCGCGGCCAACAAGGTGCGCGGCATCCGCGCGGCGCTCGTCTGGAGCATCGCGACCGCCGAGCTCGCCCGCGAGCACAACGACGCCAACGTCATCGCGATCGGCGCCCGCCAGCACACCGTCGCCGAGGCCATCGGCTTCATCGACCGGTTCATCGCGACGCCGTTCTCGGGCGAGGAGCGCCACGTGCGCCGCATCGCGCAGCTTGCGGCGTTCGAGACCGACGGCACGCTCGAGCCCGACCCGCGCGCCGCGCAGCAGGCCGCCGCCGACGCCCCGCACGGGGGAGAGTCGTCCGACGTTCTCGACCCCGAAGCCGGCTGAGGCCCGCGCCGTTCATGCCCGAGGGTCATTCCGTCCATCGCATCGCCCGCCAGTTCGACCGCAACTATGTCGGCCGGGTCGTCTCGGCGTCGAGCCCGCAGGGGCGCTTCGCCGAGGGGGCGGCCGTCATCGACGGCCGAGAGGCGGTCGAGGTGCGCGCCGTCGGCAAGCAGATGTTCCTCGCCTTCGACGGCGACCTGTGGCTCCGCGTGCACCTCGGCATGTACGGCGCGTGGGACTTCGCGGGCGAGATCCTCGTCGATCCGACGATCGCCTCGGCGAACGGCCGCATGGGTCAGACCAACCAGCGCGGCACCGACCTCGACGAGGCATCCGCCGTCTTCGACGATGCGGGCGAGAACTCGCTCGCCTCGATCGGGGCGCCCCGGCGCGCCCGCGGCCGGGTGCGCATGAGCGAGCAGACGCGGGGCCTCGACGACGATGGCGACGAATGGCCGCCGCCGGTCGTCGGCCAGGTGCGGCTGCGCCTCATGACCGACGTCACCTCGGCAGACCTCCGCGGCCCCACGGCGTGCGAACTGCAGACCCCCGACGAGGTGCGCGCGACGATCGCGAAGCTCGGACCCGATCCGCTCGTCGACGACCCCGACGAGGCAGAAGAGCGTTTCACGGCGGTCGTCCGCAGAAAGCCCACCCCGATCGGGCTGCTGCTGATGGACCAGTCGGTCGTCAGCGGCATCGGCAACGTGTACCGCGCCGAACTGCTCTACCGGGCCCTGCTCGACCCGCACACCCCCGGAAAGCTCGTGCCCGAAGAGGTCGTGCGCGCGATCTGGCGCGACTGGGCACGGCTGCTCGTGATCGGCGTCGAGACCGGTCAGATGATGACGATGGACGACCTCGACCCCGAGGCGTACCGCCGCGCGATGGCGAGCCGAGATGACCGGCACTGGGTGTATCACCGTGCCGGGCTGCCGTGCCGGGTGTGCGGCACCGAGATCGTGCTCGAAGAGATGGGCGCCCGCAAGCTCTACTGGTGCCCGTCGTGCCAGAAGTGACCCCGTGAGAAGCAGGTAGACCGTGCGACAGAATCCGAGTTTCGCGATGACGGATGCCGCTGAGCTCCGCCGCCTCATCGACGAGAACCCCTGGGTCACGATCGTGAGTGCGGGCCCCGACGGCCTCGTGGCATCGCACTACGCCGTGCTCCTCGACGAGGAGGGCGACAGCGGAGACCTCACGATCGTGGGGCACGTCGGCAAACCCGACGACGCCATCCACGGGCTGGGGGAGCGCGAGCTGCTCGTCGTCGTGCAGGGGCCGCACGGGTACATCTCGCCCGGCTGGTACGGCGACGTGCCGAGCGTGCCGACCTGGAACTTCGTCTCGGTGCACCTGACCGGGGTGCCCGAGATTCTGAGCCCCGAAGAGAACCTGCGCGTGCTCGACCGGCTCGTCGCCCGGTTCGAGCGGTCCCTGCCGCAGCCGCGGCTGATGTGGCAGGCGCCGAACGACGAGGAGTACGTGCGGCGGCTGGAACACGGCACCGTCGGGTTCCGGCTGACGCCTACGAAGGTCATCGCCAAGCGCAAGCTCAGTCAGAACAAGTCTGACGAGGTCGTCGACCGGGTCGTCGCCGAGCTCGAGGCCGGCGCGAGCCCCTACGCCGACCCGCGGCTTCCTGCCGAGATGCGCCGCGCCCATGACGCGCTGCGCGCCGCGCGCGGGGCGGCGCCTCTGCGCTCGACCGCGGCGGG